>NZ_AXAA01000019.1:0-41575 GCF_000472625.1 Caloramator sp. ALD01 | reverse complement strand
CGTGAACTCTACGAGTTTCAGAATTACAACGAGGACAAGTATGAGGCTTCTTTTTCATTTCTAAATAAATTTCATAGCAAACATTATCAAGTACTTTTGTTATAATAACATCTTTAAAACCAAGTAAATTTTTGATACAATTATTAGTGTGCACTTGTAGGATGCCTCCTTTCAGGTAATATTTTTGTAGTTAATTTAATTTTACCAGGCATCTAAAACAGGTGCATATTTTTTTTGTAAAAAAATATGCTGGGGCTACGCCCCAACATTTATTATAGAACCGATTATTAAAAACCTCAATTCTAAATTTTGTAGCATAATGGTTTTCTTCGCTTACAATATCAAAATTAACACTATTATTTGAGGTAATAACATTTTCTATCCTTGGTTTTAACAACATCTTGTCTTCTTCTTTTATATCTAAAGTCTTTACCTCTGTTGTTTTTTTAGTATATTTATATCCATCATTGTTTACACCTGTAACTTCAATTTTATACTTTTTATTTGGAACAAGATTATTAACCTTTGCTGGATAATCCTTTATATTTGTTCCTGAAATATAAAGCCTTATGCGATCAACCTTTTCATTTGTTTCAGAATCATAAACAGTTATTTCAACATAATCTAAACTTTTAGTGCCTTCATAATTGACTTTCAGGTCAATACTTCTATAAGTAGTATTGCTAACAACAAAATCAAGTTTTACAGGATTTATTTTGGTTTTTTCTCCATACAAATTGTATGCAGATAAAGTCCATCCCCAATCAAGTTTTGAAATTGAGCCATAGCTCTCATAATCGTGATAATAATATGTAAGCCAATTCGAATCGTTATAATCAGAGATTATGTGCTCACTTGATGGGAAATCCTGTATAAATTCTCTAAGATTGATTGTTTTTTCCCATTCTCTCTTTTCAGCATTATATTTCGGTTCTGGATGAGTTGTTGGATCCATTGGTAACCAACCGATATTAGGGAAATATACCTCAACCCAAGCGTGATAATCTCCAGACACTTCAACTGGCGTATAGTAAGTTGAAAGGTTTTCAATATTTCTAAAACCAACAACCTCCCTTGCAGGTATCTTTTGTACTCTCAAAAGAGCAATTAATAATTTTGCGTAGTCTTCACATACACCTTTTAAATTATCGATTGCTGATTTTGCACCTCTATTACCATAGGCAAAATCATACTCCATTGAAAATTGAATCCACTCATATGCCTTTAAAATTTTATCATATACATTAGTTTGTGAATCAAGCAATTCATGGCTTTTATCAATTATTGGTTGATAGCTTGTTTCAATTTTAGGTTCTTCACTAATATATCTTTCGTATTGACTAAAATCTGAATAATCAGGATTTTGCTTTAATACATTTATATCATAAAAATGAGGAGTTGCAATTTCAAACTTTTGGACAATTGTTAGTCTATATTTTTGGTTTGCCTGAACAAATGGAATTCTTACTGCTATTTTTCTATCTCCATTTTCATCAACTAAAAATTCATACTCCTCGATGTCTTTATTGGTTATATACACATCTAATTCAAATTGATGGATTGAATCAATTTCATTACCTATATCAATAATTACTATAAAATCTTTAGCCGATTTATTATTAGTATTAAATTCTACATATGTTTCTAAATATCTTTCTTCTCTGTTTCTTAATTCATAATAAGGATTAGACAAAAGCCTTTGATACTGTTCTACCTTTTTTCGTGTATATTCCTTTGGTGTATATCTTTTATAATTTTTTAACTCATTTTCAATTTCATCCTTATCTTTTGCTTCTACAATCTTTATTTCATTGTTTGATGATGGCTGTTTTTTGACAGTAACTACATTTACCATTTGTTTTGTACTATTATCTATTGTATTTGCCAAGACATTGTTGAAGTTTATAAATAAAAACACAAACGTAATAAAAAATGCTACTATTCTTTTTTTCTTAAACATTTGAATCCTCCATCCACGTAAAAAATAAAAAAAATTTTAACTATTCCTCATACCCATTTGGATTGTTGCTCTGCCATCTCCATGCATCCCTGCACATATCCTCTAAATTCTTTTCTGCAATCCATCCAAGCTCCCTATTTGCCTTTGATGGATCCGCAAAACACTTTGCAACATCCCCAGGCCTTCTTTCAACTATCCTATAAGGCACCCTTTTACCCGTTACCTTCTCAAATGTATGAACTAAATCTAAAACACTATATCCCTTTCCTGTACCTAAGTTATATGCCTCAACACCTTTAAAAACCATAACCTTTTCTAAAGCCTTTACGTGTCCTTTTGCCAAATCAACAACATGTATATAGTCTCTAACTCCTGTTCCATCATGTGTATCATAGTCATTTCCAAATACCCTAAGTTCCTTTAACTTTCCTACTGCAACCTGTGTTACATATGGCATTAAGTTATTTGGTATACCGTTTGGATCTTCTCCAATAAGTCCACTCTCGTGTGCTCCTATTGGGTTAAAATATCTTAATAAAACTATGCTCCACTCATTATCTGATATATATAAATCCCTTAAAATCTCTTCAATAAACAATTTTGTTCTTCCATAAGGATTTGTTGCACTAAGCGGAAAATCTTCTGTTATCGGAACCCTTTCTACATTACCATATACAGTTGCTGATGAACTAAATATAAGCCTTTTTACTCCATATTTTTTCATAACTTCACATAAAATAATGGTACCTGTTATATTATTATGGTAATATTTTAAAGGCACTTGAACTGACTCTCCAACCGCCTTTAATCCTGCAAAGTGAATAACGGCATCTACTTTGTTTTCTTTAAATATATTCTCTAAACCTTCTTTGTCAAGCAAATCAACATTATAAAACTTTAGCCTTTTACCTGTTATTTTTTCTACCCTTTTTAAAGATTCTTCTTTACTATTAGATAGGTTGTCTACCACAATTACCTCATAGCCTAAATTTAATAGTTCAACACACGTATGGCTACCTAAATAGCCTGCACCACCAGTCACTAAAATTGACATCCTTTCATCCTCCTGTAAAAAATTTTAAGATATAAATCTATTAATTCCTTAACTCTATCTTGTTTTATATATTCTATATACATAATAAATAGGAATACTTATTATCAGAAATACAAGCCCAATATTTGCAATATAAAGGCTAAAACTATTTAGCAATTCATACAATGCATTTTTAATTAAAACCTCATCTATATTTATTAAACTAAAATACCTTGTATAATACAATGTATAAAAAGGAACAGCCAAAAGCATACCAGTAATAAAAAGCTCCAAGGATAATATTTTAAACCCATTGTAATTTGTCATAAAAAATAGGATAGACAAACCTGCTAATAAAATAAAAATATAAAAGTTTAAATTCCTGTAGAGGTTGCTTATAATATCCCTTGCCCATAAAAATACTCCATTCTTCTCAAGTTTTGAAAAAACATCTAAATTAATCTTCTCTTCAACCACACTATTTAGTTCACTTCCTAACTTCTCTAAAACCTTTATCTCTTTATCGCTTAAGGTCTTCCCCTCTTTTTTATAATAATCATCTGTCTTGTTTATAAGCTCCTTATCTAAGCTTAGGCTTATCCTTGGTATCTCACCTTCTGTTTTAGTTAAATAATCTATAATACCATATACTATCCTATTTACATTAGCCTCAACAAAGGCCTCATCAATATATTCCTCCGCCTTAAATCCCCGTATCTTCTTCTCTTCTATAAATTTTTTTAATTCCTTTGAAGCCTCTTCCCCAACAAGCTTATATACGCCATTTTTCTTTAAAACATCAAAATATACCTTCTCATTAAGCAGCCTATTTCTAACAAAAAAGCTAAGCACAATAGAAAGTAAATCAATAAATAAAATAAAACTTAGCAGGACCACAACAACCTTCTTCAAATACCTCATAAAACCACCTTTTCACATTAATTATAATATAATAAATATCATACCCTACGTTAGTGCCACCCTATTAGTAATGCTATAATATTATCTTATTTTTCTTAGTATATCGATCTTACTTAATGCTAAAGGCAATACTACAAAGCCTCCAATTCTAACATTAATGCCACCAAGAGCTCCGAAAAAATGATACTTTAAAAATCTCCGTTACTATATTAATATGAATTACTATATATAGTATATTTTAAAAATGATTTGATTTTTCGGAGTTCACCCATCCTAATGACAATGTAACAAAGTCGTAAACTCCTACATTAGTGTAACCCTGGTTACAATGCGATAAAGTCGCAACTCCTACATTAGTGCCACCCTGGTGATAATGTGATAAAGTCGTAAGACTTTTCACATTTCACTTGGGTGGGAGACCTCCGAAAAAATCAAATTATTTTTAAAAACATACTATATATAGTTGCACATATTATCTTTTATATACTATATATAGTGGTGGCGATTTTTAAGGTATCATTTTTTCGGAGCTCTTGGTGGCACTCTTACTCCGCTGCAACCTCAAAATTTTTCTCATACGCACCAACAACATCCCTTAAATACCTATAAAACTCATCCTTCAAATCTTCCCTCTTTAATGCATACTCAACTGTTGCCTGAAGAAAACCAAGTTTATCCCCCACATCATATCTTCTTCCCTTAAATGTATAAGCGTACATAGCCTCTCTGTTTAAAAGCTCCTTTAATGCATCTGTTAGCTGAATCTCTCCACCCTTACCTGGGCGAGTATGCTCTAAAATCTCAAATATCTGTGGAGTTATAATATATCTTCCAAGAATTGCAACATTGCTGGGTGCCTGCTCCTTACTTGGCTTCTCCACAAGGTCCTTAACCTTGTAAACACCATCCTCTATATGCATCCCTTTAACAATACCATACTTATTTACCTCTGACATTGGAACCTGCTGAACACCAAGTATTGTTGTCTTATACTCATTAAACACATCAATTAGCTGCTTTAGACATGGAACCTCTGCATCAACAACATCATCACCAAGCATTACTGCAAAGGGTTCATTCCCTACGAATGTCTTTGCACATAGTATTGCATGTCCAAGCCCCTTTGGTTCCTTTTGTCTTACATAATGTATTTGAACCATATTTGATATATCCTGTACCATCTTTAAAAGGTCATCCTTCTTCTTTTCCTTAAGCTCAAGCTCAAGCTCTACAGATTTATCAAAGTGGTCCTCTATCGCCCTTTTGTTACGTCCTGTAATAATTAATATTTCCTCAATTCCAGCTGAAACAGCCTCCTCTATTATGTACTGTATTGTTGGCTTATCAACGATTGGAAGCATCTCCTTTGGCTGTGCCTTTGTAGCTGGTAAAAATCTTGTTCCAAGCCCTGCGGCTGGAATTATTGCCTTTCTAACTTTCATAAAAATACCCCCTACACTTTTCCTTTGTTTACCATTAAAATGCCTTAATATAATATATACCGTTCTTTTTTAAACATTACAGCAATATTTGTATTTTAACATAATTTTAAGAAATTATAAAGTAGTCAAATAAAATTCACCCCAAAAACCTTTAGTGCCACCCTGGTAATAATGTGACAAAAACGCAAAAAGCTTTAGTTCCACCCTGGTGACAATGTGATAAAGTCGCAAAACCGTTAGTGCCACCCTGGTGACAATGTGATAAAGTCGTAAGACTTTTCACATTTCACTTGGGTGGCACTTTTTTGTTATTCCGCCATCTTCAATATCTCTTCCTTAAACCTCTTTATATTCTCCTCTACCTTCTCTAAAGTCTCTCCCTTTGTCATAAAATAGAACTTAATCTTTGGTTCTGTACCTGATGGTCTTGCAGTAATCACACTACCATCCTCTAAAACAAGCTGAATTACATTTGACTTTGGAAGGTCTATTACAGTTTCTTCTCCATTTACAACATTCTTTGTCTTGTTCATCTTATAATCCTTTACAAGCTCAACATTTAAACCTGCAACCTTCTTTGGAGGATTGTTTCTTAAATCCTCCATTATCTTTTTAATCTTTTCGCTTCCCTCAATTCCCTTTAGGGTAATTGAAACAAGGTCCTCTCTATAGAATCCATATCTATTATATAGTTCCATTAAACCTTCGTATAGGCTCATTCCTCTCTCCTTATAATATGCTACCATCTCAACAATTAGCATTGAAGCTATAACCGCATCCTTATCCCTTACAAATGTTCCAGCAAGGTATCCATAGCTCTCCTCAAATCCAAGAACAAAGCTCTTATCCCCATTTATCTCAAATTCCTTTATCTTCTCTCCTATATACTTAAATCCTGTTAAAACATCAAGTATCTCTACACCATAATCCTTGCATATTGCCTTTGCAAACTCTGTTGTAACAATAGTCTTTATAACCACAGGGTTTTTAGGCATAGTGTTTGTTGCCTTAAGGTTTTCAAGCATATAATGGGTTAAAAGTGCTCCTGTTTGGTTTCCTGTTAAAACAACGTAGTTTCCTTCGGAATTTTTTACAACAACACCAACTCTATCACAATCTGGGTCTGTTCCTATTATTACATCTGCATCAAGCTCACGAGCCATCTCCATTGCCCTAACAAATACCTCTGACTCCTCTGGGTTTGGATATTTTACAGTTGAAAAGGCTGGGTCTGGATTCTCCTGCTCCTTTACAACATACACATTCTTATATCCAAGCTCCGCTAAAACCCTTCTTACTGGTTTGTTTCCTGTACCATGTAGTGGAGTATATATAACCTTTACCTTATCCTTCATTCTTTCAACAATATCCTTATTTACAGTCAATCCCTTTACAAGCTCAACATATGTATCCTCAACTTCCTTTGGCATAAAGTTGAATAATCCCTTCTCTACTGCCTCATTATATTCCATTGTCTTTATATCGCTATAGTCTACATTCTTAATCTCATTTAATATCCCTTCTGCAAGCTCCTCTGTAACTTGGCCTCCATCTGACCAATATACCTTGTATCCATTGTATTCCTTTGGATTGTGGCTTGCAGTTATAACTATACCTGCTGTTGTCTTCATATGTCTTACGGCATAGGATAGCATTGGAGTTGGCTTTAGTTCATCATATACGTATGTCTTTATTCCACTTGCATTTAAAACAAGGGCAGCCTCCCTTGCAAATACATCACTATACTTTCTTGAATCATATGCTATTGCAACAGAAGGATTTTCTATGTTTTGCTTTAAAATGAAGTTTGCAAGACCCTGTGTTGCCTTTCTTACTGTATATACATTCATTCTGTTTGTTCCAGCACCTATTACACCTCTTAATCCTCCTGTACCAAACTCAAGTTCCTTATAGAACCTTTCCATTATCTCCTTTTCATCAAGTCCCTCAAGTTCCCTTCTTGTTTCTTCATCAAACTCTAACCATCTTTTATACATATCCATATATTCCATAAATAAACCTCCATTCTTTCGAAATATTTTAAAAAACACTTGATAATAAATTATCACTTTTTAGAATTTTTTTCAAGAAGGAGGGGAAATTTTGTTGAAGATGTATAAAAAATTTTTGCTGCCCAAAAGGCAGCAAAATATAAAATAAACAATTTCATAGTCATTATTCTTTTCTTAAAAACCTTTGCTTCATCTTTAAAACTATTTCATCAACTTCCTTTATCTTCATAAATAAAATCACAACAAAATAAACCATTCCACCTATTATAATTGAACAAATTAATGATAAATTTTTTGAGATTACACCAACTAAAACATTGTAGCTTATCTTCGCAACTGCTCCCATAATAATAGATGCAACTGTTATTTTTATAAATGATATGCTTATATCTTTTAATCCAAATGAACCTATCTTTTTTCTTAATGATACAAATAATAGGCCTGTACACACTATAGCTGAAATACTTGTTGCAAGTGCAAGACCTGCAATTCCCATAAACTTAGATAACGTTATATTCAATATTATATTCATAATCAACGCTATTACAGCATTTATAGTTGGTGTTTTTGTATCCTTCATAGAATAAAAAGCTTTAGATAAAACTTCACGAAGTCCATACCCTATCATACCAATTGAATAGAAAAACAACGCACTTGAAGTCATTTGAACTGCCCTTTCATCAAAGGCACCACGTCCAAAAAGCATCTCAACAATAGGGGTTGAAAATACCATAGCTCCCACTGTTGAAGGAATAACAAGAAAATTTATTGCAGAAATTGATTCTGATAAAGACTTTTTCAACCCTTCATAATTATTTTCTGCAACCATCTTTGATATCAAAGGAAATATTACTGTACTAATAGATGTTACAAACAATCCCATGACAAATCCATTTAATTTATTCGCATAATTTAACGCTGAAATTCCACCCTCTGCTACTTTAGATGCAATTGTTCTATCTACCAATACATTTAATTGATTCACTGAAACACCAAGTATAGCAGGCAATGCTATGGCTAATAAGTTTTTAATATATTTATCCTTAACATTAAATATAAAAGAAAATTTATATCCCTTTTTAAAAACAAAAGGTAATATAAAAAGAAGCTGTGCTAAAAAGGCTACAACACTACCTATAGATAAATATATATTATGTGTTTTAGATGCAACAAACATAGAAAATATTATTATTATATTCATTGGAAAACCAATTAATGCTGGAATAATAAAATTATTTTTTATCTGCAAATAAGCTGAAAAAATATACACTAAACCAGAAAAATATATCCCTAAAATACTTATCCTTGTAAATTTAACTGCCAGCCTTAATGTTTCACCACTAAAACCTGTTGCAAACAATTTTACTATAGGTGTTGTGAATAATACAGTTATAACAACCAATATTGTACATAGTACAATTAAAATGTTTACTATATTATTAGTAAATTTAATTGTCTTCTCTTCACCTTCTTTGGCTTTTAAATCACTAAACATAGGAATAAACCCTGTGCTTATAGCTGTTCCAATAAAAGCAAATAAAACACCTGGTATTGTTAGCGAAATCAAATATGCATCTGTAACATTATTTGCCCCAAAGAAGTAAGATAACGAGACTTCTCGTGCGAAGCCTAAAACTTTTGAAAATATAGTAATTATCATAATTATTAATGCAGTTTTCTTCATTTAGTCACCTCTTAGTCTCTACCATATAAATCCCTTGTATATACTTTGTCTTTTACATCCTCTAATTCTTCACACATTCTATTCGCAACAATTATATCTGAAATCTTTTTAAACTCATTAAAATCTTTTATTACCCTTGAATTAAAGAACTTGTCCTCTTTTAAGACAGGTTCATATACAACAACCTCTATTCCCTTTGCCTTTATTCTCTTCATTACACCTTGTATAGCCGATTGTCTAAAGTTATCTGAGTCTGTTTTCATTGTAAGTCTATATATACCTACAACCTTTGGATTTCTCTTTATTATCATTTCAGCTATATGATCTTTTCTTGTCGTATTTGCTTTAACTATTGCCTCAATTAAGTTATTTGGCACATCTTGATAATTTGCAAGAAGCTGTTTTGTATCCTTAGGTAAACAATATCCACCATATCCGAAGGATGGGTTATTATAGTAGTTACCTATTCTTGGATCTAAGCAAACACCCTCAATAATTTGTCTTGTATCAAGTCCTCTTAATTCTGCATAAGTATCAAGTTCATTAAAGAAGGCTACTCTCATTGCAAGGTATGTGTTTGCAAATAGCTTTATAGCCTCTGCCTCTGTTGAATCTGTAAATAATACAGGAACATCCTTCTTTATTGCTCCTTGCAGAAGTAAATTTGCAAATCTTTCAGCCCTCTCAGATTTTTCACCTACAATTATTCTTGAAGGATAGAGATTATCATAAAGAGCCTTTCCTTCTCTTAAAAACTCTGGTGAGAATATTATGTTTTCTGTATCAAACATTTCTCTAACTCTGTTTGTATATCCAACAGGAATAGTTGACTTTATAACCATAACTGCATCTGGATTTATTGCAAGAACTGTAGCTATAACACTTTCCACTGTTCTTGTGTTAAAATAGTTTTTCTCTGGATCATAATCTGTTGGAGTTGCAATTACTACATATTCGGCATCCTTATATGCCTTATATATATCTGTTGTTGCCTTTAAATTTAGTTCCTTTGTTTGTAGAAATTCTTGTAACTCCTTATCAACTATTGGAGATATTTTATCATTAACCATATCTACTTTTTCCTGAAGTACATCAACAGCCACAACTTCATTGTGTTGTGCTAAAAGCACTGCAATTGATAGTCCTACATATCCTAATCCTGCTACTGCAATTTTCATCTTTGGTTTCCCCCTTACTTAAAAGTTTTCTTAAATCATATAATATTTGAATTCCATCTTTAACCCTTTCGTGAATAATTTTATTTAGATTATTAATTAAACTACTAAAATCAAATGATTTTTAGTTTATTTTCTTTTTTAGAATTAAATACTTCTTCGAAGGAAAATAAGTATTCTTGCCGAACAAATATAAGTAAGATTATTAAACGGAATGAATTGATGTAGTAGTTCTAACTATGTGTATTGCCTCGAAGTAAACTATAAAAATAACCATAGATTCTTTAGTTATCCTGTTAGAGGCTATGAAAAATGGCAATGTCTTTATGTTAAAAGAACCTCTATAGAAAGATGTAATAATTGATTAAAGAATTAGCTTGATACTGATAATATAAACTCTTCTATAATTCATCAGGCTAAAGCTTAAGCATTCCTAAATTATGTAGTACTTGAATTCGGCAAGTGAATTTTAAAAAGGTTTCTACTTGCCATTTTTATTTTCTTTATGAATAAATTTACATTTGTTATGGTATTTTAGACCGTTAGGTCTTTTTTTGAGTATACTTGTATTTTATACATCATTTTTATGCCAAATTATAAACGAAAAGTAGGCCAATTCCTTCCGTAATATGGTAAATTATATGTATTATTTTACCGTTTCTTTTAGCCATTTTTGAGTTTCCTTTAATCTATATGAATTACCATTCATATTAACCAAATATGACTTATATGCTAATCTATCAGTCATAGCTGCTGTCATTACAGGGTCAATAAATACTTCCCCCCATCTATCAAAAGAAAGGTTAGTTGTGATAATTGTAGATTTTCTTCCAGTCCGTAAGGACAAATTTGTAAATAATAATTCTGCTCCCTCTTTATCTGAAGATATATATCCAAATTCATCAAGTATTACAAGGTCGTACTTTTCAAATTTATTTTGGTATCCTCTCAATGTCCTATTTGACTTACATTCTTTCAACTTATTTACAAAAAAATGGAACTGTAGTAAAAAGTACTTTATATCCCTCCATACATGCTTTTATTCCAAAACTAATAGCTAAGTGTGTTTTGCCTGTACCAGGGTTACCTGATAGTATAATATTTTGACCCTCTTTAATAAATTCTAGGCTTTCTAATAATTTTAGTTTCTTTTGGGCGTCTTCTGGTAGTTCTTCGACAATTAAATCTTCTAGATACTTTTTATATGGGAATTCAGCCATTCTAATTCTATTCTTTTTAAGATTATCAATCCTCCTATCATATTCACCTTGTAAAAGTCTATATAAAAACTCTTCATAGCTCATATCATTTAAAGTCGCTTCTTTTAAAAGTTCATCGATTTTGCTTTTTATAAATGTTAATTTTAGATAATTAGTATATTCTAAAATTCCACTCATTAATAGCTTCTTATTTTTATCCATTTTATTTATATTTATTACCTCCATTCGTGCTATGTTTTTGGCTATTTATTATATTCTGATAACCTTTCAGAATATATATCAAGCATATCTTTAGAATGATTTATTATATCATCATGTTTTTGCTTAAAGTATTCTCTGTAAAATTCAATATCATTGCTTCTATTACAAATGAATTTTGTTTTATCGGTAGAAATATCTGTAGGACATAGATTTCTTAATATTTCAATACCTCTTTTTATTTCATCTATTCCTATTTCACCTGCAAGCTGTATTAGTTCTACAAAATCTTTTTCTCTTGATTTGAAATAAGTATCATATATTTCTTTTAGATTATTGTCTGTTTGTTTTAAAGCAGTACTATTAATTAAAGCCGCAGGCTTTCTAAATAAAGTCTTTAGATAGTGTTCTATTTTAATTTCCCACTGATTATTCCCTTGTCTTTTAATATGTTCTGCTATTTTTTCTTTTTCATAAAATACTATAATTTTGCTTGAATATATTTTACATCTTACCATGCAATTTACATAAGCATCTGGTACTGAATAATGGCATGAATCAATTGTGATTGTAGAATATTTATCTACTCTAAAATCTTCAACTCTTGCTGTTTCATATATAGGCATTGCTGGTAGTAAATATACTCTCTCTTCTTCAAGCATCTGTAATGCTGTTTTATTATCATGTGATGCTTGAGGCAAACTATTTAGTTTTGTACAAACTTCTTGAAGATATTCATTTGCCTCATTCATTGAACTAAAATGGTCTTTATTAGCAAAGGCTTTTCGTCTTATAAATTCTACACTCCTTTCTACGTGTCCTTTTTCGTTTCCAGAATATATATTACAAAATCTAAAATTAAACTTGTAGTAAAGAGATAGCTTCAAAAGTGCATCTGTAGGTTCTTTTTCATATCTACCTATAAATTTTTTTATTGCAACTCTTGTGTTATCATATACTATCGTTTTATATACTCCTTTTATACTTTCAAAGAATAGTGCATGAGCTTCAAGGAAACAATGTGTATCTTGTTTAGGAAACAATCTTGCCCATCTAAAATTTCCATAAGCCGATGTAAATACAGCCATCTGGTATTCTCTTAACACATCACCTTCGGTATAAATCTTGACTGTTCCCCAATCAAATTCAACAACATCTCCCAAAGCGTATTCCTGTCTTATATATGCCTCCTTTTCCTTTCTCTCTATTTTTGAAATTGCTTGTGCTACACTTGGATAACTTATCTTGAATCCTTCATTTATTAAAGCCTCATATATATCTTTTTTCTTCTTTTGTTGTTTAGATAAACCATTTAATCTCTTGTTTTCATTTTCCTTTAGGTAAAATTTTATTTTATCGATAATTTCATCAGTTAATACTCTTTTTTCTCTTTTTCCTGTATTATACTTAGGAGTTTTAACAATTTCATCAATTAAATCAACTTTAATTAATTCATCACCTTCTTTAATGTTTCCTAACTCTACGAGCTTTTTCTCATATTCATTAATGTATTTTCTGATAGTTTCTCTTGATATACCAGTTTCTCTACTTATCTGCCTTTGAGATTTACCGTTTCTAATATACTCTAAAATTATTTCTTGTTTATCCTTCAACTTTATCACCTTCAACACTTCCTCTTATGTTATTATGTTATCCTTTCCATAAGAGAAAGTATCTATTCTAGGTGGCCTAATTTTCAATTATATTTCTGGCCTAGTATTAGGTTATACTAAACATATACTTAATAAACCCAAATATTATTTGGATTTTTAATGTAATTTATTGTTTTTATTTTACTATTAAGTGTATACTGCTATCATTTTTCTACTAAATACATGTATTTGTTTTTGAATATGAGTAATGATTTTTTCTAATAAGCAATTATTTGAAAAACTTAAATATCTATAATATTTGCTGACGCAAACATTACCACAAACTCTATAAAATATTCTTCTCAATGTGCTAATTTCATGATGTTGTATTTCCTTAGGCATGATTGCTTGTTTAAACCAGTTATGAATGTTATATGCTATCATTTTTATTAAAAGGTACAATTCATTGCATTTATGATTTACTAAACTATTTTCGCTAAAGGCGTAGCCTTCTTTTATTTCATCTATGTTATTTTCAACATNACATCGTTGATTATAATCTTGAAATATTTCTTCAGGTGTTAAATAATCTATATTTGTTACTATTGCTTGCTATTTATATTTACATTCTTCGAACATTAACTGATTCATATCTTTTGGAATAATTTTTTCTCTTATAATCACAAATCTTCTTGCTCTTTGCCATTTAGGCAATGGAACTGTAATTTCTGTAACAGATAAAGTAGAGCTTATATCATGCCATATATAATCCTTTGGATCTTTATTTATAAAATCTATTATCATTTTAACAGTAGAATACATTTTACTCTTAACAACATATTCTATTACATTATCTTCAAAATATAAAAAGTTTTCTTCATCAAAAAAACCNCTATCAAGTCTAACTCTTTTAAGAATATATCTTGAAGGAAGCTGGTTTACACAACTCTTAAAGAAATCTAAAAATTTATAATTACTGTGGTGTCTACCATTTTCAAGAGTAATGTTAAGTAGTTCATCCGTTCCTGAAATAAACCCAACTTTTTCTTTAAATGTTGGTCTCCCATTGTACCTTGAATTATTTCTATTCATGCTTCTTCTTCATTGCCAAAAATAATTATTACAGTATCATTAATATTAAAGTATTTTTTATTAATAGTTCTTAACTCTTCTAAAATTGCTGTTGGTAAAGATTTTAAAAGATATCTACATAATTTTTCATTGGGTAATTGATCTACAACTTTAAACTTTTTATATCATTCATCATTTATTAAGGTTTAAATATGCATAAATCTTGAGAACCCAAGGATATTTGCGTCAATCATATATTCTATAATTTCTCCAGTATTAAAAGTAGAATTAACTGCCTTCTTATAGGCTACTCCTTTTTCTAAAATAGTTGATAATACTATTAATTGTTTAAACAATTCTACATAAGAAAAAGTTACTACAGAAGTAACTTTCGTATCATTTAATTTTGCCTTCAAGTTTAAAAATCTAATTTTTTCCTTTAATTTTTTTGATTTTGTTGTAAACTATTCATAGAAATCATCCTTTTGTTTTTTGCAATTATATTTAATACTAAAAAGGGTTGATTTATTTTAATTTTTTTGAACAAAAAATCCTTTAATTTCAATGCATTTCGGCATTACTTGCCGAATCAAAGATTATCTATTATATATTCTTATAATTAAATTTATATAAATATGTATTTAAAAATTTTTTATCATATGAACTATATAAATCATATCTATAAAATATCTATCAATTTCTTGGCTACATACTCTGGAGTTGCATCAATAAAACTTTGTTTTAATTCTTCAAACTTTATAATATCAGATTTATAATTTTGGTCAATAAAGTCAATTATTAATTTTTTATTATTTTCAAATTCGTCTTCATCTTCAGGAATACAACAGGCTATAGGATATTTATTAAGTATATCTATAATTGGATCTTTCTTATCTTTATATATATGAATAATTGGTTTTCCGGTAGCCATATACTCAAAAATTTTACTTGGTTTTTGCGAAATATCGGAATTCCCTATTGATAATAATATATTAGATGCACTTAATGCAGAATGTGATATTTCAACTGGTACACTGCCATGATTAATTATTTGTTTAGGCTTATCATCCTGAAACTTTTTAATTAAATAGTTACAATTCCCTCTAGTATACATATGAAATACTAAATTTTCTCTTTCATTCATGCAACTTGAGAGTAACTGTAATGTGTATCTTGGAGATCGTATATTATAATTTAAAGTTCCTGTATATACAATGTGAATCTTATTATCTTCAAACTGAATATTATGACTATTTTTAAGTTCGCAAAATGCTGGTATACCTGTAATTGTAATTTTATTCATAAATTGACTGAAATGTAATTCAAAGTGTTTTTGCCAATCTTCAGTTGCAAGCACATGATTGCTTTGTTCTAACATAAATTTTTCAAGAATTAAATGCCTTTTCATCTTTAATCTCTTATTCCATTTAGTACGATGAAGTGTATTACTTTCGCTAAATTTATCAAATAAGTATGGTACAACTTTTACTTTATCTTTATGTTGATTTTTATATTTAAAAGCTGCAATTATACTTTCAAATGGATAACATACAGGTACAATCAAATCTATTTGTTCTTGTATATTTGATAACGACTTAACATATTCATCTACTAATTCACTACATACGTTTTCTCTTGAAGCAATTGCCTTTATAAATCTTTGTAATTGAACTCCTCTAAACATTAATATAAAAAATGCTTTAACGATTTTATTACTATAATTATTAATCATAAATTTGATTTGATTTCGTGCAAAATTTTCCCAAGTTTCAATACGAATAATATGATGACCATTGTATTCTTCTATATCTGGTAATCCTTTTTCATTTTTAACACAAATCACAGTTATGTTATGTGTGTTTTTTAAAACATCTATGATCTTTGATACACAGATTCCATTTGCAGAAGCATATGGATAATACTCATTTAAAATAAACACGATATGCTTTTTCTCATTCATTTATTCTCACCTCTTGTATAAAACATTGGACCTTGAGATTATTTCTAAGACTTCACCATTACTATCCATATATTGTAATTTTTTACCAATATGTATGCCATATGATTTCCTCACTTTTTATCTAATTATATTATCTTTAATTTGACAAATAATTCATGAAGAAGTTTCACTTGCAAATCTTATTTTGTTAATAGAGCAAATTTTATATTTTTAGAGCATTGACATAACTAACTTTTTCTTAATACAAAAAGGAAATTCACCCAAAATGTCGAATATATTAAGTGTCAACAATTTAAAACAACAAAGGAGTGAATTCTACTTATGTATATTCGACAAGAACCCTTCTTATCCTTTTAAGAAATAAGAAAATTTCAACCAGAAACAAAAATTCAAATGGTTTTATCCCAATTAGATAAAAGTAAATCTTACTAAATCTAACCATGAGAGAGGTCTGAAGGGCTATGAAGTAACAAATCTTCTCCATGCATTGATTGCTATGCAAGTACAGAAAATCAAAAATATACATGGTCTCATAGAAAGACTTAACTCAGATCCTGCTTTAAGATACTACTGTGGCTTAGATATTAAAAAAAAAGCACCTTCAGAATCAACCTTTAGTAGGTTTCTTGATAAACTTTCCTTGTCTGATTATTTCCAAAAGGAATTTAAAAACTTATTTTTAAAAGCTAAAAAATTTGGTATCATTGATGAAACCGAAGTAGCAATAGATTCTACAAAACTTGATTCCTTCGAAAGTCAAAAACCTAAGTCTAATATTGAGAACAATGATATTTCCCCTTATTTGGGAAAGAAAAAGGATACAGATGGCAATGATGTTAAATGGTTTGGTTGGAAGGCTCACATACCTGCTTATTGCAAAAGCGAGCTTCCGCTCAATGTAATCATTACACCTGCAAGCAAAAATGATAGTATTTTAGCAATAACTTCAATGAAACAGCTCAAAGTATTCTATAATTCAGTATTTACACCAAACTATTATATAATGGATTCTATATATGATATAGATGATAACTATAACTATAACTATATCATCAAAGAAACCAAAGGCCAGTCTATCATAGCTTTCAATAAAAGAGGGAACTATGTTCCACCTGAAGCAATGGATGATAACCTCCATCCAATATGCTCGTTAGGTTACAAATTAACATATTAGGGCAAGGATGGTTACTATCTCAAATTCTGGTGTCCTCAAGCCATAGTCCAAATAAACTGCTTAAAAGGAATGAATTTGTGTAGTAGCTCTAACTATGGTTATTGCCTCAAAGTAAACTATATAAATAACCATAGATTCTTTAGTTATCCTATTAGAGGCTCTGAAAAATGGCAAAATCTTTATGATAAAAAAACTCTATAGAAGGATGTAATAGTAGATTAAAAGATTATCTTAATATGAATAATATAATGTCTTCTGAGCTTCATAAGGCTTGGGTATTATTAAATTTTATAACATTAATTGCAGGAACAATTGCTATAAACACTAAAAAACATTATCCACATTAGCATAAAGCAATTTTATATATTTTCAAATTATCCACAAAAAATTTGAATAGCTTATTAAAGTGCACTTAAAATCATTTAAGATTATACATATTGAGGAAATTAAATATTTTTTAATTGTGCAATTTCCTCATTTACATCACCAATAAAAGATTGAACTTTTCTATTTCACTCTTTTAATCTTAGTTTTATAAAACCAGTAAATATTTAATCCCCAAAAGGCCATAAACGTTGAAGGTGTGGATAATATCTGATTATTAGCTGGAAAATAAAAAAAACAAATAACCAGTAGGCAGAATATAACAGATGTTATTGGATCTTTATTTCTAATACTTCTGTAACAAACAATAGCATAATACTTTCCTAACAGAAACATTATAACTAATACTCCTAAATATGATACATCATTTGCTAACCAAGAGTATATACTATGCCAATTAATAAAAGGATCCCAACCCTTGTAAGCTATTCGAGCTTGATAGGTATACTTCCATAAATCTAAATTGAATAATTCTTGAAAATTAGCAATTAAAAAATAAGAATTCCCTATTCCAAACATTGGTATAAAAGGTTCATTTAAAGTTAAAGAAAGTCCGTAATACCCCTGTGTTAAATATTGAGTTATATAGACTAATAACGGTTGAAATGCTATTGGTGTAACTTTTATTAAAGGAGATTCCAAATTTATTTCAGTGTTATTTGTTATAGCTGAAACTATATAGTAACTATTATTAAGTCTTGAAGACACATTATTTTGAAATAAAAATAATCCAATCATTATTAATACTGTAGTTATTACTACTACTCGAATATGTTTACTTCGTTTTGAAGTCATTATTGTGACTGCACTACACATTTTTTGCCATTGTTTTAAAAATAAAATAGCTATAATAATTAAAATTAATTCAACTATACCTTTATTTGTACCAATAGATACCCAACGAATAATTTCAATGATAATTGTCATTATTATTAAGGTTTTATTTACAAAGCTTAATTGTTTGTAATATATAATAGATAATGGTAAAACTGGCCAAAGTACAGGAGACATAAGCGTATAAATAGGTGCTAGTATCTTACCTCCAAATATTTTCTCATTTGTAAATTTAGAATTATACATTACTCCTGGATCAGTTATACCTTTATAAAAACTATTAATTATATCATATATTGAAAATGAAGAAATTCCTATAGTTCTAATTAAAAACATGCATGAGATTATTAAATTAATAACAATTAATACTTTTAGCCACTTAAGTATAACTTTCTCATCATAACTTATTCCTGGATATTTAAAAATTGCATCTTTTTTATACATCTTTTTTATTGTTTTTGTATATCCTATATATATTAATCCTTGAGATAAGAGTAAAAATATATAAAATTCAATGGGATTCTCTGTTCTCCACTCAAGTGGCCCCCAAGTATATAAAATAATTAAACATATAAAATATAACATCACAATTTTTATTGGTTTATATAATATTCTTCCAACAATCCTTTCATTATTTTTAGAATTCATATTTAATTAAATATCCCCTTCCTAATAAATATACAAACAATAAATTTTTATACTGACTTTTTTTCATTGCTAAATTTAAAACGAGATTTTGAATCTTACACATATATACATATGCCAAAATTTCATATTTCTAAAGCATTAAAAATACTTAATTTTTAGTAATACAAAAATGAAATTCGTCCTATATGTCAAATATAATAAGTAGCACAAAAATCTCCAACAAAGGAGTGAATCCTACTTATATATTTTCGACAAGAATGCTTATTTTCCTTCGAATAAATATTAAAGTTTCAAAAAGAAAATAAACTAAAAATAATTTTATCTCAACTTGATTTCAGCAGTTTAAAATATAAGCTAAATAAGCCTGCTATTATACTTAGGAGTTTTAACAATTTCATCAATTAAATCAACTTTAATTAATTCATCACCTTCTTTAATGTTTCCTAACTCTACGAGCTTTTTCTCATATTCATTAATGTATTTTCTGATAGTTTCTCTTGATATACCAGTTTCTCTACTTATCTGCCTTTGAGATTTACCGTTTCTAATATACTCTAAAATTATTTCTTGTTTATCCTTCAACTTTATCACCTTCAACACTTCCTCTTATGTTATTATGTTATCCTTTCCATAAGAGAAAGTATCTATTCCATGTAGCCTAATTTTCAATTATATTTCTGGCCTAGTATTAGGTTATACTAAACAAAATGCACACTTCTAATCTTTTAAAATTTACATTCGAATATATTTTATTTTTTTGAATGTAATTTGAATATTGTATATGGAATCAAGTATATAAATTTTGAAAATATCTCAATCTTTTTCTCACTTTTAATAATTTTTTTATTCACAGCATAAACCACCTTATTGAGTAAACTTGTAATTTTATATGCAATAATAATTGGTTTTGGTAATATTTTTAAAGTTTCTTTATCACTCTTTATTTCATTCCATATATCTGCTTTATGATCAATCTGTACTTTTGCTCTAAATCCAGCATTTGTTCCTCTAATTCTAAATCTTGAATATACCCCTTCAATATAACCTAATGGATACTTTTTAGCAATTTGTTTAAAAAAAAACATATCTTGTCCATATCTTTTTTCTATTGGAAAACGAATATTATCTTCCATAAGAATACTTCTTAACACAACCACACATGATGTTTGAACTTTAAAAGATATAAAACACTCCCTATATACATCGCCCGAATAGATTTTTGTATTAACTAATTTTGTCTTAGATTTATTTTGCCAAAACATCTCATATGAATGTTGGCTCCAAACATATTTTTTCGATTCCATTTCTCTTATTTGTACAGATAATTTGTCAGGTAACCATAAATCATCAGAATCTAAAAATGCTATATACTTACCCGATGCTTTTTCTATACCTAAATTTCTTGCTGAAGCTGGTCCACCATTTTCTTTATTTATTATTTTAATATTTAGATCATAAATTTTATTAATACAGCTAATATTTTCTTTAGAACCATCATTTATAACTAAAACTTCTATATTTTTGTACGTCTGTTTTTGTACGCTATTTAATGCTTCCCTGAGCCAATCTATTCCTGAATAAAAAGGTATTATTACACTAACTAATGGTTTCTCCATATTATTTTTTCCCCCATACAACTCTATTTACATAATCAGTATAAGATAGTATTATTCTTAACACCTTATCTGACACATTAGGCATACTATAATCTCTAACTAATCTTAATGTATCTTTCTTTTGAGTTTCTAAAACTTCAAGTGCTTGTAATATTCTTTCCTTCTTTAATCCAACCATCATAACAGAAGCCTCTTCCATTGCTTCTGGTCTTTCGTGAGCTTGTCTTATATTTAATGCTCTTAAGCCTAAAATTGATGATTCTTCACTTATTGTTCCACTATCACTCAAAACTGCCTTTGCATTAATTTGTAGTTTTACATAATCATTAAATCCTAGTGGTTTTAGTGTTTGAATTAATGGATTGAATTTTATTCCTTTTGCTTCAATCATCTTTCTTGTTCTTGGGTGAGTACTTACTATCACAGGTAAATTATATTTTTCAGCAATAGCATTAAGGCTTTCTACTAAATCCATAAAGTTTTCTTCTGAGTTTATGTTTTCTTCCCTATGAGCAGAAACTACAAAATATTTTCCTTCTTCAAGTCCAAGTCTTTCAAGCACATTTGATTTTTCAATGTCCTTCATTTTAGCCTGAATTACTTCATACATTGGGCTACCTGTTTTTATTATTCTATCTATTGGGAATCCTTCTCTTATTAGATATTCCCTTGCTATATCACTATAGGTTAAATTAATGTCTGCTATATGGTCTACAATTCTTCTATTTGTTTCTTCTGGTACCCTTTGATCAAAACATCTATTTCCTGCTTCCATATGGAATATTGGTATATGTCTTCTCTTTGCTGCTATTGCACAAAGACAACTGTTTGTATCTCCAAGTACAAGAAGTGCATCTGGCTTTTCCTTTTCTAAAATTGGATCTATTTTTATCAGTATATTTCCTATTGTTTCAACTGCTGTTCCTGTTGCCGCATCAAGGAAATAATCTGGCTTTTTTAATTCTAAATCTTTAAAAAACACTTCATTTAATTCATAATCATAATTTTGTCCTGTATGAACTAATATATGGTCGATTGCTTCTGATTCTTCAAGTTTCTTTATAACTTGTGAAAGTCTTATTATTTCAGGTCTTGTTCCAACAACTGTCATAACCTTAAGCCTTTTCATATCTTATACCTCCAAATAGTATGTATCTGGCTTTTCTTTATCAAATGGTTCGTTTGCCCACATTATTGTAACCATATCTGTATCTCCAAGGTTCTCTATATTGTGTGTATATCCTGGTGGTATATCAACTACCTCTAATTTATCACCACTTACATAATACTCTATAACTTCATCTGAATCAATCCTTCTAAATCTAATTACACCTTTTCCACTTACAACAAGAAATTTTTCATTTTTAGTATGGTGCCAATGATTACCCTTTGTAATTCCAGGCTTTGAAATATTGACAGATACCTGTCCCTTATCTATAGTTCTTATAAATTCGGTAAATGAGCCTCTATTATCAACATTCATTTTTAATTCATAACTAAACTTATCCTTTGGTAAATAACTAAGATAGGTACTATAAAGTTTCTTTGTAAATTCATCACTCATATTAGGAATGGTTCTTTCTTCTCTACTCTTCTTGAAAGAATATATAAGTTCTGCAATCTGCCCTAAAGAAGCTGTATATGTTTTTGATACTTCACAAAATTCCCCCACTCTATTTTCTTTACCTTCCAAAGCGTTTATAAAATCTTCTACCACATCATCAATATATGCAAGAATTAAGACAACATTTGGATCATTTATCTTTATAGGTAAATCATTTGCTATATTATGGCAAAATGTTGCAACTGCACTATTATAGTTTGGTCTGCACCATTTACCAAATAGATTAGGTAATCTATACACTAATGTTTTATTTCCATTTTCTTTTCCAAAATTAAATACTAAATCCTCACCTGCTTTTTTGCTTCTTCCATAAGGATTGTCAAGCTTCGCTTGTATTGAAGAAGTAATTAATATAGGTGATTTATTGTTATACCTCTTTAATAGAGTTAATAATTCACTAGTGAATCCAAAATTACCTTGCATAAATTCTTCTTCATTTTGTGGTCTATTAACACCAGCTAAGTGATAAATAAAGTCACATTCTTTAACATATCCTTCTAACAAATTTTTATCAGTATCAATATCATATTCAAATATGTTATTGTATCCTCTATTTTTTAGCTCAGCTATGAGATTTTTACCTACAAACCCTTTAGCTCCAGTAACCAGTATATTCATAACTATCCTGCCTTTCTTGTAATAAGTTATTTTGTTGCAGCAGCTTCTTTATAAGTTTTCCAAGATTCTAATTCTTCTTGTATATAGTCAAGTTGTAATAATTTCTCTTTGATTTGTTCAACATTTAGAATTTCTGTATTATGTGAATTATACTCTTGTTCAATAGATAGTTTTTCTTCACCTTCCACAAAATACTTATCATAATTTAAATCTCTTTTATCGGCAGGTACCCTAAAGAAATTTCCCATATCTACGGCATGTAGATATTCTTCTTTAGTTAGTAGTGTTTCATATAGTTTTTCTCCGTGTCTTGTTCCTATTATTTTTATTTCATTATCAGCATCAAACAATTCTTTTATTGCTTGTGCTAAATCTCTTATTGTACACGCTGGTGCCTTTTGAACCATAATATCCCCAGCCTCAGCATGATTGAAGGCAAATACAACTAATTCAACAGCCTCTTCAAGGCTCATCAAAAATCTTGTCATATTTGGATTAGTTATAGTTAGTGGTTGTCCATTCTTTATTTGCTCAACAAACAATGGAATTACTGAACCACGTGAAGCCATGACATTTCCATATCTTGTACCACAAATTACTGTTTTATCTGGAGACACTGTTCTTGCCTTTGCTACAAATACCTTTTCCATCATAGCCTTTGAAATTCCCATTGCATTTATTGGATAAGCTGCCTTGTCTGTTGAAAGGCATATAACTTTTTTTACTCCATACTCAATTGCAGCAGTTAAAACATTATCTGTTCCTATTATATTAGTCTTTACTGCTTCCATTGGGAAAAACTCACATGATGGAACTTGTTTCAATGCTGCCGCATGGAAGACATAATCAACCCCATGCATTGCATTTTTTATACTTGCTAAATCTCTAACATCGCCTATATAAAACTTTATTTTATCATTTTTATATAATTTTCTCATATCATCTTGTTTCTTTTCATCTCTTGAAAAAATACGGATTTCTTTAATATCCGTATTAAGAAATCTTTTAAGTACAGCATTACCGAAGGAACCAGTACCACCTGTGATAAGTAGTGTTTTATTGTTAAACATATTAATTTACACCTCCAACTTCTTGAGAGACCATTCCAAAACAGTCATAAAATTATCTTTACTATAATTTTCTAAATAAAATTTTCGGGCATTCTTCCCCATTTCATTTTTTTCATTACTATCACAAAATTTTTTTATCAAATTAGCTAAAGCTTTATAATCTTCTGCTTTACAAGTTAAACCACAATTTGCCTCACTAATAACACGTCTTGTTTCCCCATTAATAGCCCCTATTATTGGTTTACCAGCAGCCATATATGATTGTACTTTACCTGGTAGTGTATAAGACAAAGCTTTATTGTCTTTTAAAGTTATTAGCATTGCATCTGCCATATTATAAAATTTTGGCATTTCCTCAACTGGCTTTCTTCCATAAAATATTATATTTTGAAGTTTCAACCCTTCAGTAAGTTTTTTACATTCATCTAACTTAGATCCATCTCCTACTATATGAAAATAAATATTTTTAATTTCTTTAAGTTCATTTGCTGATTTAATAATTGTTTCTACACTCTGCATATAACCTATGTTTCCAGCAAACACAAAGTTGTATGTTTTATTTTCTGTTGTTGCTACAACTTCTTTAAATGGCTCCTCACATTTTTGTATAAAAAAATCTTCAGCATATTGCGGTAAATGTTTTATATTAACATTATTTATTTGAAGAATATTTTTAAAATAATCTTCAAACATACTTGATGTGACCAAAATCATATCAACAGATTTGTATATCCACTTTGAAATTTTATAAAATATTTTATAAATAATTGAATCCTCTCTTACTCCACCAGCTGATAAACTATCCGGCCATAAATCTAAACAATAAAGCAATATTTTCTTTTTGTGCTTCATTTTATAAACTATTGCTGGGATTGCCATCATTACTGGTGAAAGTTGATTTACAAAAACCACATCAAATTCTTCTTTCATAAATAGTACTTTTAAAGTAGCAGATATTACATAACTTAAGTAATTTAAAAATAATTTTATTTTTGATTTACCTCTCCCTATTTCAAAACATCTTATTATCTTAACCCCATTTAATATTTCTTTTCTTCTATTACCATAACGATATTCTTGAAGTATTATTCCTTCTGGATAGTTTGGCAATCCAGTTAAAACTGTTACATCATGACCTACTTTCAATAGGCTCTCACATATATCTGTTATTCTAAAAGGCTCAGGATAATAATACTGACAAACAACCAATATCTTCATTTACTCTTACTCCTTGTACTATTTATAATCTTATCCCTTCCCCATTCTCACTTCGTCAATATAATTTAATATAGTAAACATTTTAATATTGAACTTTCCATATTAAATTATATTTATTAATCAAATATTTTCAGTAATATTTTATAATATTTTAATTACTCAGCAATGTTAATCTTTTCATTATCTACTTTTAATTTGCCTGTTCCACCTTCAACAACACCCTCGCTTCTTAGAACGCTAAATATTGTTTTAAAAAATATTTTAGTATCAAATAAGAAGCTCATCTTTTGTACATATTCTCCATCAAACTTTGCTTTTATTTCAATTGGTAGTTCATCTCTACCATTTATTTGTGCCCATCCTGTAAGGCCTGGAAAGACATCGTTTGCCCCATATTTATCCCTTTCTGCAATTAAATCATATTGATTCCAAAGAGCTGGTCTTGGGCCAATGATACTCATATCACCCTTTAGAATGTTTATAATTTGTGGTAACTCATCAAGGGATGTTTTTCTTAAGAATTTACCTACCCTCGTGATCCACTTCTCTGGATTTTCTAAAAGGTGTGTTGGTGTATCTTTTGGTGTATCTATTCTCATTGTTCTAAACTTTAATATTTCAAAATGTGTTTTATTAATTCCCACTCTTTTTTGTTTGAAAAATACTGGCCCTTTTGAATCAAGTTTTATTGCGATCATAAGAATTAGAAATATTGGTGATAAAACTATAAGTCCAATAAGTGAAAGTAGAAAATCTATAAATCTTTTTATGTACTTTCGATACATTCAATCATCCTCCTTTTATAGGTTGGAAAGGTGATAACCTCTCCACCTATTCCTCCCCTGCTGCAACCTCATCGTATACCTTATATGTCTCTACTATCTCCTTTAGCTGCTTCTTTATCTTCATAGGTTCTTCGGATTGTAGTGCAAATTTTAGGGCGTCAAGCTTAAGTTTTAGCTCCTCATAATCTATATTTAGTGGTTTTGCAACACATATTTTGCTATTTTGGGTCTTTGTTAGTCCCTCTTCTGATAAGAGGAGTTCTTCATATAGTTTTTCACCTGGTCTTAGGCCTGTTATCTGTATCTTTATGTCCTTCTCTGGTTCAAAACCTGATAGCCTAATTAGGTTGCAGGCCATATCGTATATCTTAACAGGCTCACCCATATCGAGCACAAATATCTCTCCGCCCTTAGCAAAGGCTGCAGATTGAAGAACAAGTTGGCAGGCCTCTGGGATTGTCATAAAGTACCTTGTTATTTCCCTATGGGTTACAGTAACAGGGCCTCCCTTTTCTATCTGTCTTTTAAACAGTGGTATTACAGAGCCGTTGCTTCCAAGCACGTTTCCAAAACGAACTGCAACAAATTCAGTTTTACTTTTCTTTGCAAAGGCTTGTACAATCATTTCTGCTGTTCTCTTTGTTGCACCCATTACATTTGTTGGGTTTACTGCCTTGTCGGTTGAGATTAGTACAAATCTTTTTACGCTGTACTTGTCTGCACATTCAACAAGGTTTAAGGTACCAAATACGTTGTTCTTTACTGCCTCAGATGGGTTGTGTTCCATCAATGGTACGTGCTTGTGAGCTGCTGCGTGGAATACAACATAAGGCCTATATTTTTCAAATATTGTTTCCATCCTCTTTTTATCTCTTATTGAAGCAATTAAAACCTCGATGTCTATGTGGGGATGATTTGCTCTAAGCTCAAGCTCAAGGTCATAGGCGTTGTTTTCGTATATGTCAAGTATTAGAAGCTTTTTAGGGTTAAACCTTATAACCTGCCTACAGAGTTCAGAACCTATAGAGCCTCCTCCACCAGTAACTAAAACAACCTTATCCTCTATGTACTCCTTGATTGCTCTATTATCAAGTTTTATTGGATCCCTCTTTAGAAGGTCCTCAATCTTTACGTCCCTTATTTCCCTAACCCTTTCGGTGTTTGATAAAACCTCATCCATTGAAGGCATTATTTTAACTTCACAGCCTGTGGATTTACATATCTTAATTATCTCCCTCTTGTCGTGTATGTTTAATGTTGGGATTGCTATTATTATTATATCAACTTGATATCTATCTGCAATAGTAGGAATATCATCCCTATTCCCTAATACCCTTGCTGACATTATTGTCTTTCCTATCTTTGCAGGGTCGTCATCAATAAATCCTACAACTTCGTAGTTTAAAAGTATGTTTTGTCTTATCTCCTTTAAAAGAAGAGTTCCTCCAGAACCTGCACCAACTATTAGGGCTCTTTTTTTGCCCTGTGCAAGCTTCTTTGTTGCACCTATGCTCACTCTTCTATATACTCTAAAGCTAAGCCTCAGTAGGTTTGTTAAAAGAGCTGTAAATATTGCATATAAAAGAACAAACCTTGTTTCAAACTGGTTGAAAAGGAAGTTGTTTAAAAGAAGGTTTGTTAGTAAAAATAGAGCGTTTGCAAAGAAGGATGATATAAGTTCATCAACGCTGGCATAATGCCATAGGCTTTTATATAGACCAAATAGTGCATAGGATGCAACTAAAAAAACAGTATTTAGTAATAGATAAGGATTGTTAAAGGAATACTTTATCCTATCTCCATATACAAAGAATGATGCCAAGACTAATGAAATATTTAATAATATGATATCTGATAATATTAAAGTTAAGTATCTATATTTTTTTAGCTTCTCCAATAAAATCACCTTCTCATAATTACTATATCGACCAATGTTACAAAAACTTTAGATGTAATTTTTACCTATTGAATAGGAATCCCTTCTTCTTTTTCTTCTCCTGCTCTTGTCCATAGTAGTAGTGATAGTAATATCCATAATAGCCGCGTCTATTGGTATCAAGCTTATTTAAAACTACACCAAGTATATTTGCACCAACCTTAGTTAGTAGTTCCTTTGCCTTAACAACAGCATCTTTCTCTGCTTCACCTGATGCTACAACAAGTATTGTTCCATCGGCATATTTAGAAAGAACTTGTGCGTCGGTTACCATAAGAACAGGAGGTGTATCTATAATAATGTATTCATAATTTTTTTCAACGTCAGATATAAAGTTTAGCATCTTTTGTGACGATAAAAGTTCTGCGGGATTTGGGGGCTTTGTACCCGATGTTATTATATCAAGGTTTTCAACAGGCCCCTTTGAAATTACGATTTCATATTTTGCTTCACCAACTAAAAGATCAGAAATACCGTATAAATTGGAAATTTTAAGTTTTTTATGTATACTTGGTTTTCGCATATCACAATCAAGTAGAAGCGTTTTATGTCCATTTTGTGCTAATGTTATAGAAAGATTTAATGCTGTTGTGGTTTTGCCCTCACCTGGGGCAGAACTTGTTATGACTATTTTTTTAACCTTTTTATCAAGAGATGAAAATTGTATATTTGTTCTTAAAGTCCTATAGGCCTCTGCTATAGGGCTCTTTGGCTTTTCAACAGTAACTAAATCAATACCAACCATTTAAACCCCCACCTTTAAAAAAATACCCATTTTAGGATGCCTTATTTACCCACATAATGTAAAAATAAAATGTCAATTGATATAAATCCCCCAAAATCTTAAGCTATATACAGACTTGTTTTTTATATTTACTGCTTCAAAAAAACAAACCACCTCCAAATAAAAAATATCTGGTGGTGGGTGCCCTACTATCTCCACCTACTCCAAGGGCCCAGATACAGAGTAAGCTTCACAGATCACCAATCGCTATTTAATGATAACATATGAAATATTTTTGAATAAACTTTTAAATTTTTATAATAATTACGAAATAATTATATATTTCATAATTATAATTTTGTTGCTCTAAAAATATTAAAAATACTTCGTTTTTCTTTGATTTTGTTAAGTTCGCTACATATTTCGACATTTTTTATTAACATTTCAGCATTATATGATAATGTTTGATAATAATCTTTTTTTAATTTATTAAGAATCTTAAGGGCATCTTCAAAGTGTGGGCCTCTTATGTTTTGGGTGTGGGCATCGGTTGCTAAAAAATTAAAGGAGCCATTTTCAGCTATTCTTAGGGCTGTTTTTTTTACGTCCTTTCCAAAAACGCCTGTAAGGCTTGAGGAGTTAATCTGAATTAAGCATCCTTCGTCTATTAGTTTGTTTAAAAAGGTTATATCCTTTATGACATAATGGTATCTCTCGGGGTGGGCGACAACCACTCTATATCCTAAAAGACCTATTTCATATATAAGGTCAAAACCGTAATCAGGAAACCTTCTATAGTCAAACTCCATAAGTATATATCTTGAATCGTTTAGGGTTTGGATTCTTCCCTCCTTAAGGTCCAAAAGTGTGTCCCTTGTGGCATATACTTCACTTCCAGGAAGGATTGTAAAGTCTATGTTTTTTTCCTTTAGCAGGATGTTTACTTTTTCTACTTCCCTCTTTATTACATCTCTTGTGTTTTCAAAGTAGGATGGGTAAAAATGGGGGGTTGCAATAACTTTGTCAACCCCCTGTGATTTATATATTTTTATCATCTCAATTGTCGTATCTATGTTGTCTGCTCCGTCATCTATTTCTGGGAGTAGGTGGCTGTGAATATCTATCATTTTTTAGCACTTCCTTCTTCACCATAATAGTAGTAATAATATCCATAGCCCTTCCTTGATTTTAATTCAAGCTTGTTTAATACAACACCTATTATATTAGCATTTACCTTGTCAAGAAGATCCTTTGCCTTTTTAACAAGTTCCTTTTCAGCCTCACCACTTGATACAACAAGTATAACTCCATCTAAAAAGCTTGAAAGTATTTGTGCATCTGTTACTGCAATAACAGGTGGTGAGTCAAGAAGTATATAGTCAAAGTGATTTTTCATTTCATTTATAAAGTTTTTAAGCTTGTTTGATGCAACAACCTCCGCAGGGTTTGGAGGAAGTATTCCACTTGTTAAGATATAAAGATTGTCGCTGTATTTTTGTATAACCTCAAAGGGATTTTTGTCCTCTATTAATATATTTGTAAGTCCTGTTTGGTTTGAGAGTTTAAACTTTTTATGAACTGTTGGCTTTCTTAGGTCTGCATCAATCAAAAGAACCTTTTTGCCCGACTGTGCCATAACAAGTGCAAGGTTGCCAACAGTTGTGCTCTTACCTTCTCCTGGTGCAGAGCTTGTTACAACTATTGTCTTTATATCCTTATCAAAGGATGAGAACTGTATGTTTGTTCTAAGTGTTCTATAGGATTCGGATATTGGAGATTTTGGATTTTTTTCAACAATAAAATTTGACATATATCATCACCCTATTCTTCTAAATTCTTTGGTATTATTCCTATTACTGGTATATCAAGTAGTTTTTCTATTTCATCTTCTGTTTTTACTGTTGTATCCATATATTCAAGAATAAACACAAGTCCAAGGGATAGCATTACTCCAAGTACAAAGGCGATTGCTATGTTAAGCATCTTTTTTGGCTTAACAGGATTTTGTGGTACTTGTGCTGCATCTACAATTTGTACATTACCGTCTGGGTAGAATCTTTTTGATTCCTCAATAAAGTTCTTAGCGTGAGTATTAAGTGTTAATGCTGCATCCTGTGGGTCCTTTGATTGATATTTTAAAACAAGCATCTGTGTATCTGGTTGTGGTGTTGCAGTTAAATTATTTAGTAATACATCAGCTTGTACATCTTTATTTAATTCCTTTAATGTCTTTTCTGCAACAGTCTTAGACTTTGCAATCTCTGCATAGGTCTTTGATAGTTTTTGAAACATTAAAACTTCGTTGTAGTCTGTTTTTAATGATTCTGCAGTTCTTTCACGTCCAAGGAATATGCTTATCTTTGCTTCATATATTGGAGTTAAAACAAAAAAGCTAAGTAATGCTGAAATTAATGTTGTAATAAGGGTTATTGAAACAATAAGCCATAATCTTTTTTTAATAATTGCAAACAATTCTGTTAAATCCAGCGTCATTTCTTGTTCCATCTTTAGTCCTCCTTTATAAGTTCTAACCACTTTTTGGTTACTTCGTCATCTTTATTAAGCTTTAATGAGAGTTCAAAGGCCTCCTTTGCCTTATCAACTTGTCCTAAATAATAATAGCAAACACCAATGTTTGAAATTATAGTTTGGTCATTGGGCTTTAATTTGAGTGCATCCTTAAAATATTCTAATGCATCTTCAAAATAGGATAAAGATGCAAGGTTTAGTCCTATTTCAATAAGAACCTCAGGCCTCTCTGGTTGGTCCTTTAACATATAGAGGTAGTAAAGAGCCTTTTCGTTTAGATTTAGGTTTCTGTAGCATAGGGCTGTGTAGTATATTGCATTTAGGTTTTGTGGCTCCTCTTCTATTAGTGGAATAAGTATGTTTAGAGCCTCCTTATACTGCTGCTGCTTTATTAAATCTACTGCCCTATCAAAGTTTTCAACCAATTCTATCTTATATAAAAGCTCCTCTGCCTCCTTTTTAGTTATCGGGTAATTTAGGCATTTTCTTAAGTGGTATTTTGCTAAATCTCTGTCGAAATTTAGGTAAAGTAGGGCTAAATTGTAATTGGCGGTGGGGTTTTCTATGTTTGTTTTTAAGACATCCTTTAGGGATTTTTCTATTTCATCCTTAAAGTCTAACCCTGTTTTTGCCTGAAGGTCAAATAAAAGATAAATCCTGTTTATTTGATTTGTTTCACTATTGTTTATTTTTATTAATGTGTTGGCATATATTAGGGATTTTTTTAGGTTGTTTTGCTTATTTTTTTCTATTTGGGATATTATGTAGCTCTCTATTCCATCTATGTTCTTTAGTGTAGATAAATATAGGTCCTTATATTTGAAGTTTTCGTCAACTCCAAGTATGGTAATAATTCCTTCTAATATATATGTTAAATTTATGTTTGATGTACCGCTTAGGGCCATCTCCTTTAGTTTTTCAGCATATATTGGATATTCACCCTTTTTTAATGTGAAGTTATTTTTTATTTTAAAATTTATATCCCTTTCTATTTCAATAAAAAGTATTTTTTCGACTTCTTTTTTTATGTAATCTACGTAATTCAACAAATCACCCCTTTTAGAACTTTAACAAATTATATTTTAATACAAATACATTTATTTTACAATAAAATTTAATATTTTTTTGAAACTAATTAAAAAGCAAAGTGCAGGGTATATATTTTAAATCCTGCACTTTGCTTAAGTTTATTAATGTGTTATTTTATCTTTGCCTTTATTACATATGTATAATTTTTGCCGTCTGCAAGAAGCTGTATATTTCTTGAAATATATCCGTTTGAATCTTGCTTAATGCTTCTTAGTGTTGCAAGTGTTGCACCCTCTACTCCATTATCCTTTATTCCTAACATAGATAGTGATATTTCCTTTGGTTGATAAGCAGTAAGTGAAATTTCTACTCCTAATATACTTACCTTTGCATCCTTATTTGCTGTAAGTACAAGTCTTGTTATTGAGTCTTTATCACTTAGACCTGATAAGTTGAAGCTAAATGTATTTCCAGAAACTGAACCATTTATTATCTTGTTTCCATTTACCTTTAAGCTAACATTTGTTATTGCTGCCTTTACATCCTTTACTGTAAAAACCTTTGAGTAGGCAATTGATTCATATGACTTCTTAACGCCACTTCTTTTTGCCATTACAACTATTTGGTATCTTCCTTCAGCAGTTGCTCTTGTTTTAAATGTAAAGTTTGTTCTTCCATTTACAGCACTTGAGTATTTATCCCTGCTTGTTGTAAATACATCATATATTTTTCCTGTTCTTAAATTCTTCAAGTATGCTCTGTATTGAACATTACCTGCATAATTTGAGTTTACTGTTGCTGTAATTGGTTCATAAACAAGGTAAGTTGATTTAACTGATGATGCTATTGTTGCCTTTGGCAATGCTGTTTTTGCTTGTACACTAATTTCAGTTAATGGAAATACAAAAAAAGTTAGTGCTAAAATTAGTGCAAATAATTTCTTAGTCTTTTTCATTTTTGCCCTCCTTTTTTATGTTTTTTTAATAATTATATTTTATACTGATTTCTATTTTTTTTCAATGCTCTGTATGTAAATTTTGTATAATAATAGCAGAGCTTATAGGCTCTGCACTTCAACTGTATCCTGATTTTTTTCTTCTTTCAAATAATATATTTGTGCTATTGTGGCATTCTCTGAAAGGTCTATTGCAATCTCCTCTGCTATTTCAACATCCTTTAGGGTTACCTTGTAGTTTCCTGTTATGCTGGATAGGTCTATTGTGATGTTCTTTGGTATTCTATCGGCTGGAGCATCAACCTCAACATAGGATATCTCCTTTTGAATTAAAAGGCCTCGGGATTTTAGGTAGTCCTCTCCTGTGTAGTTTATTGGAACCTTTGTATGTACCTTTTTGTTTCCCTCTACCCTTTCAAAGTCAACGTGGAGGACCTTACCATCAATTGGGTCCCTCTGTATATCCTTTATCATTGCATTTTCGTGTTTTCCATCTACGTTAATATCAACTATTGCGTGGGGACCATCCTTTTTTAAGACCTCAAAGACATCCTCCATTGCAATCTCAATATTAAAGTTTTCCCTGTTTAGTCCATATATAACTGCAGGAAGTTTGCCACTTTTTCTAAGCCTATGGTTTTCACTCTTTGAAACCCTTTGCCTAACCTTTGCTTGTATTTGCATTTTTACTCCTCCTTTTTTACAACACTCTACTACATTAGAGGAGTTTTCCCTATAAAGTTATTTTTTATACATTGAATATTATTAAAAATTAAGGAAAAAATTTTATATAGATAATTGCATTTTTATATAGAGTGGAATATAATTATTAAGGTTTCACTTTATAAGAAAGAGGGTGGATATTACATTGTATAAGATGGATCAAACTAAAACACCAATATTTGATGCTTTGATGGAATATGTAAAGAGAGATACTATTCCCTTCCATGTACCTGGGCACAAAAAGGGCGATGGAATGGATAATAAGTTTAAGGAGTTTGTTGGTACAAACATACTTTCAATCGACGTTACTGTATTTAAATTAGTTGATAGCCTGCACCACCCAAAGGGGCCTATAAAGGAGGCAATGATGCTTGCGGCTGATGCCTATGGTTCTGATATGGCCTTTATTTCAATCCACGGAACAAGTGGTGCAATTCAGGCTATGATTATGTCTGTTGTGGGAGAAGGGGATAAGATAATAATCCCAAGAAATGTACATAAATCTGTTACAGCAGGTATTATTTTATCTGGGGCAGTTCCTGTTTATATGCAACCTGAGGTTGATAAAAATCTTGGTATTGCACATAATGTTACACCTGAGACGGTGGAAAAAACTCTTAGGGAAAACCCTGATGCAAAGGCAGTTTTGATTATTAATCCTACATACTATGGTGTTGCAACAGATATTAAGAAAATTGCAGATATTGTACACAGCTACGACATTCCACTTATAGTTGATGAAGCCCACGGACCACACTGTAGTTTTAACGAAAAACTACCTATGTCTGCTATGCAGGCAGGTGCTGATATTTGTGCCCAAAGCACCCATAAGATTATTGGTGCAATGACACAGGCGTCATTTTTACAGGTTAGAGCTGGAAGGGTTGATATAAATAGAGTTCAGCAGATTATGAATCTACTTCAAACAACCAGCCCATCTTACCCTCTTATGGCATCCCTTGATGTTGCAAGAATGCAGATTGCAACAAAAGGAAGGGAGCTTTTAGATAAGGCAATAGAACTTGCAACCTATGCAAGACGTGAGATAAATAAGATACCGGGGCTATACTGCTTTGGTGAGGAGATACTTGGACAGCCTGGAGCCTTTTCCTTTGACCCAACTAAGATTACAGTAAACTGTAAGGGGCTTGGGCTTACAGGATATGAGCTTGACCAAATACTTGCAGATGAATACCATATACAGATGGAGCTATCGGATTTATATAACATACTTGCGGTTGGCTCCTTTGGAGATACTAAGGAAAAGATGGATAAGTTTATATCTGCTCTTAAGGAAATTTCTGATAGATACTATGGAACAAGACCTGCAATAGGAAATGTTCTTGATCTTCCAGGAATTCCAAAGAGGGCTGTTACTCCAAGACAGGCCTTTAATGGTAAAAAGAGATGTGTTCCATTAAAGGAAAGTGTTGGGCTTGTTTCTGCAGAGTTTCTTCTTGCATATCCTCCAGGTATTCCAATTGTATGTCCTGGTGAGATTATAAACGAAGAGGTTATAGATTATGTTCAAGCTCTAAAGGATGCAAACCTATATGTGCAGGGAACTGAAGATCCAAATGTTGAATATATTAAGGTTTTAGAAATGTAGAAGGCAGAGTTTATTCTGCCTTCTACATTTTTTGTCCCATTTATATTATTTACTACATACCATAGACTGACTTTAACTCAAAAAGCAAATCTATGCTGACATTATTAAATAATACCTGCTTAAACTCTTCCTTCTGCTGAGGTGTTAATTTATTATAGAGTGCCTTAACCTTTGGTATATCCTTTGTGTAATCGTATTTAGAAGTTTTAGTCATTGAATTTAATGTATTTTGTATTTGATATATTATCTGCTTCTGCTCTTTTAATTTTAAATTAGATAATGTTTTATCAAGTTGAGAGTTAAGTTTATTTATTAATACAATTTTTTTATTGGAATTTTGAGTTGTAGTATTTGTTTGTTTTTGAGTTTTAGTTTGAGATTGGGTTGTATTTTGTGGACTCTTTTGGTTATTTTCTTCTTGCTTGCTAAAAATCAAGTTTTCCCTTTTTGTAAAATTCACTGTTATTTGTTTTGGTTCTAAATATATTTCTGTTATGTTTACAGGAAATTTTTCCTTTGGAAACTTTATTTTTTCATCTTGTATAAAATCGGTTTGTTTATCCTTTAGAAAATTGAATACTAAGGATTTTGGAACATTGAGTCTTCCTACCTTAAAACTACTTGGGTTAAGATAAATATATTCATTATCTATTTCAAAACTTCCCTTAAGGGAAACCTGTGCTCTATATTTTTGATATAATATTTGGGCTATTAGTTCTATATCTGCATTGCCTATTTTTATATTTGCCTTTTCAATCGATATTTTTGATAAATTTTTGTGCCTTTCTAAGTATGTGTTTATAAAACCATTAATATCATCTTCGGTTGCTGTAATTGTTCCTAATTTTTCTGATTTTATGAACTTGGTCATTAAATCTGTAGACTTTCTCTCTTCAAAGGAATAGGGCTTAGATACAGCAAGAATTGGAAGAGAAATAAGTAATAATATTATTAAGAGTAAAGGTGTTAGTATAAGCCATTTCTTTTTCATATGAAACCTCCTATATTTGTATTTACCATCCTATAATTATACTTTATAAAATAGGTAAAGTTAAAGCCTTTTTAATAGCTTATTTTTATTTAAATATCAAAAATATAACCCACAATAAAGTGGGCTATCTTAATTTGCTTAATTTCTCTTCAACATTTTTTCTATCCATAGAATCAAGGTATTTAATATATTCCTTATCACTCATATCCAGTACTGGTTCATATACGGTTAAAACTTTTTTAAAGTAGTCTATGCCGTAATCGAGTCTATTTAGGCAGTCCATAAGCTCTGTGCCTGATATTCTAAATCTAAGTGATTTTCTTTTTTTGTTTAGGGCTGATCTAACATCGTCTATCTCGTCCTTTGTCTTGGCAATTAGCTTTATCTTTTCAAAATTCTTAAGAAGGGCACCTCTATAGTAGGGCATTATTTCATCTAATATTTTTTTGCTAAAGACAATGTTTTCATTTGATAGGCTGTTTACTTTATCTATTAGTTCCTTAAGTGCCTTGTTGTTTTCTCTCTTTAGATATGTAAGCCTTAAGAAGGCATCCCTTAATTTTTCTGTTTTTTCAAGCCCCTCCGCCTTAAGCGCATCAAGGGCTACAAGCATTTTTTCAAAGTCCTTCTCTTCTCTTTTTAGTTGTTTTTCTTCGGTTACCGCCTTTGGAATTCCTCCGCTGAAAACATCATCAAATAGAACTTCAAATTGATATGCAAGATAAGAGAGCTCCTTAATGTCCCTTTCATCCTCTACCTTTTGTCCATCCTCTGTAACGTATATGTAGCCATTAACAGTTTGGCGTACACTACCTAAAAATACTTTATTAAACTGTATTTCTCTATAGAGCTGACCTTTGTATTCAATGGGTAGTGAAACTCGAGCAACCTCGCTCTTTTTTATATATTTATCTGATATTTCCTTAAACCTTCCCTCTGCCTTTGTAAAAATTAGCATAGTTATCCTCCCTTATGATAGGTATTTGTTACTAATTAATGTTTTTATTTTACCACAATTCTTTTACTTTTCCAATTTATTATTTTGATAAAGGATATACCAATAAGTGCACCCGCAGAATCAATAAATACATCCATAACTCTTGGCCCTCTACCTGGGACAAAATACTGATGTACTTCATCTGATATAGCATATAAAAAACAAAATATAAATGCTATTAAAAACTTGTTTTTTATTTTTATGTGGTTTATGTATAAAAGGGATAGGCTTCCTAAGAACATAAATAAAAAGAAATGGGCATTTTTCCTAACATAAAAATTTAGGCGTTCTCTACCTACCTTTTTATCAATATCCTTTCCTGTTGTTATCTTTACTGTTTCAATTATTTTTCTATTTCTACTATGGGATATATTTGCAGGTTCTGATGATAGGTAAAATATAAATGACATATACAACAATAAAAAAATAAATAGGAATTTACGCTTCATTGCAATCTACCTCATACAGTTTTATTTTATATAATACCCAATATTTGTTATATTATACCATATATTTTTATAAAACATATCAGTTTGTTAGTAAACTTAATTGTTATCTTAAATTAAAAAACTCTTAACAAAGGGATTTAAAATTTAAATATTTATTTATATTTATTGAATCTTGTATTTTGACATAGAAAAAGACCGTAATTCAGGATAGGATGTGTCAAGCTGAGAGGTCATCAGGACTATGCATAGCGGAGGGATGCATATTAATTTACTATATAAATTTTGTTAATTTTATGTTTCTAGATAAAGAAAACTGACAGTCCATATCAAATGTTATATGTGATATGGCTGCCAGTTTTTTTATTTATTGTCCAACTATATAATAAGGTGTTGGGTCTACAGGAACACCATTTTTTCTTATTTCAAAATGTAGGTGAGGACCTGATGATAGACCAGTGTTACCTGATTTTCCAATCATCTGTCCCTTTTCAACAACTTGTCCAACTGAAACGGATATCCTTGAAAGATGGGCATAGGTTGAGGTTAATCCATCCCCGTGGTCTATTATAACTACGTTCCCATAGCTATTCATATACTGTGCTATTATTACCTCACCCTTTGCCATTGCATATATTGGTGTGCCTGTTGGAACTGCAATATCCATACCATTGTGCATTCTTGCATAGCCTAAAACTGGATGCATTCTCATTCCAAAGGGTGATGTTACTTTTGGAATATAGCCTAAGTCGCTTACTTTAATAATACCTGTTTTTGAAAAAGTGCCGAAGTTATTGTTTTTCTTTTGTCTTGCCTGAATCTCCTTTATTTGTTTTTCAAGCAGATTCGATTCCTCCTGTTCAGCCTTTAGTACCCTTTCTAAATATGCCTTGTCATTTTCAAGTTTATCATAAAGCCTTCTTTGTTCCCTGCAGGCCTCATCAAGCTGACTTTTTTGAGATGATAATTCATATTGCATACTCAATAATCTCTGCTGCTTTTGCGTTACCTCTTTTGCTTTGTTTTCTATTTGCTCCTTTTTTTCCGCAATACATTTTAATATGTTTTTGTCATTTTCTACTATTGCCTTTACAATCTCTGCTCGTCCAAAAAAGTCTGAAAAGCTCTGAGAGTCCAATAACACTTCTAAAATACTTGAAGGTCCATTCATATACATAACCTTTATTCTTTCTTTATACAGTTCCTGCTGCTCTTCGTATTCCTTTTCAAGCTGTTTTATTTCTTTATTGAGCTGTTTAATTCTCATTTTAGTGTCTGCTATTTGGTTATCTAAGTTCTCTATGCTATTTTGCAACTTATCTATTTTACTGTTTAGATTATTTATTTCCTTTTCTACATCTTCTTGCTTGTCCTTTACATCATCAATCTTTCCCTTTAGGTTTTCTATGTTTTTCTTTGTTTCATTTAGCTGTTTTTGCTTCTCCTTTAATTCATCAGCCAATACAAAGGAAGATGAAAATGTAAACATTAAAGTCATAAAAACAACAGCAATCCTCTTTTTCAAGAACCATCCCCCCAAACCAATTTTTATACAGATAGGAATCTTCTTATAGAAATATAACTTCCAAATCCTCCAATTAAAGTTCCAAGAAGGCTAAACTGCCACCAAAACTGTTTAACAGCCTCTTGAGGTGGTACTAAAGTAAATATCATTATGTTGTGCTTGATTGCATTTGCTGCATAGGTATATGCATTCTCTACAATAAGTGCGGCTATAAAGCCTCCTATTAGGCCTAAAAGTAAACCTTCTAATATAAATGGCCATCTTATAAACCAATCTGTTGCACCTATATATTTCATTATGCTTATTTCTCTTTTTCTTGCAAAGACAGTTAGCTTTATTGTGTTTGATATTAAGAAGATTGAAATTGTACCTAAAATTATCATTAGGACAGTTGAAGAATATCTAACTATTTTTACAAGCTTTCCTATGGTTTGAACTGTTTTTTTAGCATCCTTTACCTTAAGTACACCCTCTAATTGTGCTATTCTTGGGCTTACATATTCTACGCTGTCTGGGCTGTCAACCTTTATTATAAAGGATGCTGGTAGTGGATTAGATTCTTCAAGGCCCTTTGCAAGGTCCTTATTTTCTCCAAGCTGTTCTTTAAATTTTTCAAGTGCCTTTTCCTTTGATTCATATTCTACACTTACAACACCCTGTATTTCTCTTATTTGTCTCTCAAGCTCCTGCTGTTTTAATGTTGTTACATCATCCTTTAGAAAGGCTGTTATTTCAATCATATCCTCAACATTTGCTGCAAAGCGATTAACGTTTATTGCAAGTGCCATAAAAACACCAAGTATAAATAGTGTTGCTGCAACTGTTGTGATTGATGCAAGACTCATTATTCTGTTTCTATACACACTTTTTAATGATTCTTTTATATAGTACTTTATCGTATTAATCCTCATATCCGTATACACCTCTTTGCTGATCTCTTACTATTACACCCTTTTCTATTGCTATAACTCTCTTTTTCATTCTATCAACAAGATCCTTTGCGTGGGTTACCATAAGAACCGTAGTTCCGCTTTTATTTATATCGTTTATTAGACTCATAATCTCCTGTGCTGTATCTGGGTCAAGGTTTCCTGTTGGCTCATCACATATTAAAAGCTTTGGGTTGTTTACTATTGCTCTTGCAATAGCAACCCTCTGCTGTTCTCCACCTGATAATTGGTGTGGGTAATTTTTTTGTTTGCTATATAATCCAACCATATCTAATACTTGGGGCACCCTCTTTTTTATGTCCTTGTGGCTTGCCTCAACTATTTGCATTGCAAACTCTACATTTTCATAAACTGTTTTATCAGGAAGAAGTCTAAAGTCTTGGAATACTACCCCTATACTTCTTCTGTAATATGGGATTTCTTTTCTTTTTAAATTTGTTATATTTACATTATTTACAACTATATCTCCACTTGTAGGTTCTATCTCCTTCATTAGAAGTTTTAAAATTGTTGATTTACCTGCACCACTTGGTCCAACCAAAAACACAAATTCACCCTTTTGCACTTTAAAATTGACATTTGATAGTGCTATGTGGTTGTTTTTGTAGACCTTTGAAACATTTTTAAGTTCTATCATCAGCAACAACTCCTTATTTCGTCGTATTGTATAATAGTTATATATTTTTCTACAACATATATAATAACATAAATTTGTTTTTTTGTGTGAAAAAATTTTTTAAAAAAGTGCCACCAAGAGCTCCGAAAAAATAGTGGCTTTTAATGACGTTTTTTATAAATATTCAACTTAATTTAATAAAATGCATAAAAAGTTATTAATGTAAAATGCGTAGCATTAAAAATATATTAATATTTGTTAATTCAATCTATATAGGGCTTTGTTTTTGAGCCCTATTTTTATTAT
>NZ_AXAA01000018.1:5586-47974 GCF_000472625.1 Caloramator sp. ALD01 | reverse complement strand
CTACGAGTTTCAGAATTACAACGAGGACAAGTATGAGGCTTCTTTTTCATTTCTAAATAAATTTCATAGCAAACATTATCAAGTACTTTTGTTATAATAACATCTTTAAAACCAAGTAAATTTTTGATACAATTATTAGTGTGCACTTGTAGGATGCCTCCTTTCAGGTAATATTTTTGTAGTTAATTTAATTTTACCAGGCATCTAAAACAGGTGCATATTTTTTTTGTAAAAAAATATGCTGGGGCTACGCCCCAACATTTATTATAGAACCTTAATACAATCTCAGGTATTTATTTAAAATACCTGAGATTGTTGACAAACCTACTTATTAGATAAATTATGAAAAAGCCCTATGAATGGATTTCAATAGGCTCTTTCGTGAGCTTTAGCAATTCTTAGCTTTTCGACTTTGAAAAAGTCCGTAATTCGGCACAGGACGTGCCGAGCCGAGCGGCCATCAGGACGATGGCATCGCGAGGTTAGGACTTTTCAAACAAAGAAAAGCTTAGAATTGATCAGCGAAATGAATGAATGCCCAAGAAATCCTTCATAGGGCTAATCAAAATATATCTTTTTCAACAGCCTGAGGTATTTATTTAAAATACCTGTTTTTGTGTTTGTAAGATTAATGGTAATTGTATTATTGATGATGATATCAATTTTATTCAATATGTTAATATATGTTAAAAAATATTTTGGAATATTTTATACATAATTGAAATATTTTGATTATATTGTTATAATAAGAATATGCACAAAATGTGCACAATTTTCCTTGGGGGGGATTTAATGAATTTTTTTAATGATTTTAAGAAAAACCTCGAAGGCCAATATGAAGAATGTACTGCATATAGAGAGCTATGCAAAAGAGAAGGGTTTAATCCTTTTAACGACTTAAAAACAGAAGAAGATTTACAATTTGTTCCTTTTATTATGACAACATCCTTCAAGAGGTCTTATGGTTCATTTACCAAACTTTTAAGGGTTGGAGTTGATAGGGTATATAAATGGACTGTATCGAGTAGTACAAGTGGAGATCCAAGTATAGTTGGAAGAAGTAAAGAGGATATTGAAAACTTAAGAAAATTTGTTTTGGAAGATGAAATAAGACATAGAGCAGAAAGAGATTATGAGTGTACTTTTTTCCCAAGAGCAGAAGAAATGAAGGCGTTTAATAGGGGTTTGTTTTTAAATAAGGTATGTGAGTCCTACTTGGGAAATATTGTGGATATATATACTTATTTAGAGCAGACAATATTTCTACTTAAACTGCAGGATGGAAAGATGGTGCTCGATATTGAACCCTTTATACAATATATTAAGGAGCATAATGGTAAAAATCATCGTGCAGCATTAGGTGGTTCTACGCCTTTGATTTTCAAAACAGTATTAAATCTAAAGGAAAAGATGAAGCCTGTTGAACTTGGAGACAGAGCTATACTTCATACAGGTGGCGGTGGATGGGACGGAAGAAAGGGAAATATAAACATAGGTGCACTAATTGAAAGGTGGAGGTTTGTAGAGGAGGTATCTAATTTTTTGGGTATACCACAGGAAAACTTTACAGATACATACTCCTTTACTGAAAATAGCTTTACGATGACAGGGCATTATAGTAGAGAGCATAGGGATTATTTATTCCACGTTCCAGAGTTTGCAAGAGTCATAGTAAGAGATATAAAGACACTAAAACCTGTTAAGGAAGGTGAAAGAGGCTTTATTCAGGTATTAAATGCCTATGGAACTTCAGCCTTTGCAGGTGCAAGTATCCTTGTTGATGATATAGGAGAGGTAGTTTCCTATACTCATTGTCCTGAATGTGGCTATAAGGGAATGGTTATTAAACTTTTAGGTAGAGTAAAGGGGACAGAGGCAAAGGGTTGCGGTGCTACCTTAGGAGGTGATGGGGTTGGAAATAATTAAAAGGGATTATAATGGCTGTGTTGTAGATGTTGCAGTTTATGATATTTCTGATATAAAGTCGGAGGTTTTAAGGCTTAAGGAGAATAAAAATAAGGCACACAATATAAAAACAGAAGAAACACTAAATATTCTTGATTTGTGTGCTAAGAAGTGGCTGGATAGAGATTATTCGAAAAAACACATTGAGCAATTGGCAAGGATAACAAATCAAAGTGAAGAAATGGTATTATTTGAACTTCAACACACAATGCAGGGCCTTTTAAAGGAAAATACAAAAAAATTAATAGAGGAAGAACTAAGGAGAGAGGATATTTTAGATAATTGGGTTTCAACCCATTATGGTTTGGTTCATAGACAACCACGTGGATTAGTATTCCACAACGTATCAGGTAATGCCTTTATAGTAGTACCAATTAGTATTGCTATGGGACTAATATCAAAGAATGTTAATATAGTTAAGGTATCAAAGGATGAACCATATTTTGCTAATGTATTTTATAAAAGTCTAATGGAGATAGATGAGTCTATTAAGGAAAGATTATCTATTGTATACTTTGATAGTTCCTCAAGTGACATTTATGAATATATAGTGTCAAATTCTGATTGTGTTGTACATTGGGGAGGAAAAACTTCAAGGGACTATATGGCTAATTTATGTGCAAAACATTCTGTTCACTTTATAGAACACGGACCAAAAATAAGTTTTGAAGTTATAGATAAACAGCCAAGTATTGAAGAAATAAGAGGTATAGCTATTGATATGTCGCTGTGGGAACAAAAGGCTTGTTTATCACCAAGGATTGTATTTTTAAATACAGCAATAGATAAAGAGCAATTTCTTGAGCAATTTAAGTCCTGTTTAGAGGAAATAAATGAGGTACTACCTAAGGGTTACTACGATTATTTTTCTTCTATAAAAATATTGCAGGATAGACAAAGTTTGTTTTTAAAGAACATAGATAATCCTAAATTTAATATGTTCTGCAGCAAAAATTCAGATTATACTATAGTTTATTCTGAGGATTTCCCAAAGAACAACGAGGTCGATATGTGTTTTGGCAGATTCATATATGTTTGCCCATATAAAAATAAAGAAGAAGTTATAAACTATATTAACACTTATCTTAAGGGGTATCTTCAAACAATGGGATACTGTGGTGATGATTTAGAATTTATTGAACAAGTTACTTTGTGTGGTGTTAGCATTGTTACAAAGTTGGGGGAAATGTCGCTTCATAAGAATGGCACGTCCCACGATGGAATTTATAACTTAAGTGAATTAACCTATGTTGTTAGTTACCAAAAAGATTAGGGGGGATAATATGAAGGTAAAAGACTATTATAGGGACTTTATAACTGTTGATGAGGCATTAAATTTAAAAAGAAATGAAGTAAGGGAAAATTATAAAGAATATGTTAATTCTGCTGCAGTACAACTTTTAGGACTTTTAGACTTTGATAAACATTTTGTAAAGGCAAAAGGAACAAAGGTATATGATGAAGATGGAAAAGAGTATATAGACTTTTTAGGTGGATATGGTGCCTTAAATGTAGGACATAATAATGAATATGTTTTAGAGGGAATTAAAAAGGCTGTAGGTCTACCTAATATATTACAGGCATCCATATACAACTTTGCGGGTGTACTTGCCAAAAACCTTTCACTTTTAACTGGAGGACAGTTAAAGAGAACCTTCTTTGCAAATAGTGGGGCTGAAGCAGTTGAAGGTGCACTTAAAATAGCAAAGATTGCAAGTGGAAAAAGTAAAATAGCATACTGCCAAAACTCCTTCCACGGTAAATCAATGGGGGCACTTTCTGTAACAGGAAGAGAAAAATATCAAAATCCATTTAAACCTTTAGTTCCAGATTGCTATCCTGTTCCTTATGGAGATGATAAGGCCCTTGAGGACTTGCTTAAGATGGGAGGTTTTGCAGCATTTATTGTAGAACCAATACAAGGAGAAGGAGGAATAAATGTTCCACCTTCAGGTTACTTAAGAAGAGCAAGGGAAATATGTGATAAGTATGGGGTGTACCTAATTATAGATGAAATACAAACAGGATTTGGAAGAACAGGATATATGTTTGCATATCAAGCAGAGGAAATAGTTCCTGATATAATGTGTTTTGCAAAATCAATAGGTGGAGGAATAGTACCAATCGGAGGATACATTGCAAAGGATGAAATATGGAAGAAGGCCTATGGTTCTGTTGATAAGGCATTTTTACATACGTCAACCTTTGGAGGAAATACGTTAGCCTGTGCTGCAGGAATTGCAACTATTGAGTATTTAGTTGAAAATAATCTTGATAGACAGGCAAAGGAGAAGGGAGACTATTTTATAAAGAAACTTTTAGAACTTAAGGCAAAATATCCAGTAATAAAGGATGTAAGAGGTCGTGGACTTATGATTGGACTCGAGTTTGAGGAACCAAAGGGAATATTAAACAAAATTACAGCAGGAAAACTATCAGAATTGTCAAAGGAATATTTTGCATCTTTAGTAGCTGGAAAACTTATGAATGAATATGGTATTATAACTGCTTACACCCTAAACAATCCTAATGTTATAAGACTTGAACCACCTCTAATAGTAGAATATGATGAGATAGACAAAGTATTATTTGCATTAGAGGATATATTCGAGAAAAACGGTGGTTTTTTAAGTCTTGGATTAGAAAGTGGTAAACAGGTAATAAAGTCTTTATTTAAAAAATAGTGGCTATTTTAGCCACTATTTTTGTGAAACCCAGGGATTGTCCTTTATATAAAATCTCCAGGGATAAAATCTTGCCTCTTCAGCATAGTCAATGTTTATTCTTGTAGTTTCAACTATATCAAAATCATTATATCCTGCATCTTCAACATATAGAGTATCAGAAAACAGATTTATTCCGTTTAAAGATTTATCAAGATTTAGTGCAATACAAAGTTTAGATGGACCGTTTGTTAAGTTTTTGAATTGGCTTTTGCTTATTTCTTTAAGCTCCTTTTTGTATCTTAATTTGCACATATAATCAATTCCCTCTATAGGTTCAATAGCACGTATCAATACAGCACAGGGTTTGCCTTCATCTTCAGTAACAATATTAAAACAGTAGTACATACCATAGATAAAGTATATATAGGCGTGACCAGCATCCTTAAACATTACTTCATTTCTTTGAGTTTTTCTGTTATTATATGAATGTGCAGCTTTATCAAAGGGACCTATATATGCTTCTGTTTCAACAATTCTACCAACAAGCTTATGTCCATTAATATTTCTTACAATGTTTTTGCCAAGAAGTTCTTTAGCAACATTTAGAGTGTCCTTTTTATAAAAATCTTTATTGAGCATAACAACCTCCAGAAAGGGATGATATTTTGAAAAAATTAGTTTTGGTTTTTAAAATATTAGGTTTTCTAATTTTAAATGCATTAGGTTTGTATATATTAGAAATGACATTGAACTTTTTTTCAGTTTATTTTAATAATGCATATATTTTTAATATTATTTATTCATTAGGAACTATATTAGTTTTAATTTTAAATACTAAGCTGTTTATAAGAAAAGATACATTAAACTTTCTTAAATTATATTTTAAAAATATAGATTTTAAAAGAGTAGCATATTTAGTATTATTAGCATCGTGCCTTAATATCATTGTTACACTTATATTGATATTTCTTCGCAAGTACACAGTATATAATTTTATATGGGATAAGCTTTATATAGAGGATATATTAGGTGTGATTTTTACAGGATTTATTATATCACTATCATATTCAATAATTGAAGAAGTAATTTTAAGAGGATATCTATTTAATATGATACCTTTAAAAGAAGAAATAAATATAGTTTTGATTGCACTAATCTATACAACCTTTAATGCCTTAAGTAGAGGATTTAATTTTGTATTTATAATAAATACATTTTTGTTTGCCCTGTTTTTAAATATTATATATTACAAATATAAAAACTTAATATATACACTATCCTTTACTTTTATATGGTTTTATATATCCAACTATATTTTTTCCTTAAGTTTAGAACCAGAAAGTTTAGATATATATTCAGTTGTAAATTTAATGTATGGCAGCTTTGATATAATAGGCGGTGGCGAGTATGGAATATTTGGTAGCATTGTATTTTCTATTTTTCTTTTATTGATTAACTTATATGAGTTAAAATCTTTGAATGTATTTCATAGATGGACATTATAGAAATAAAAACAAAAGGACAGTACATTTAAAAGGTGTATTGTCAGGCTGTTGAAAAAGTTATATATTGATTAGCCCCATGAAGGATTTCTTGGGCATTTGTTCATTTCGCTAATCAATTCTAAGCTTTTCTTTGTTTGAAAAAGTCCTACCCTCGCGATGCCATCATCCTGATGGCCGCTCGGCTCGGCACGTCCTGTGACGAATTACGGACCTTTCCAAAGTCGAAAAGCTAAGAATTGCTAAAGCTCACGAAAGAGCCCACTGAAATCCATTCATGGGGCTTTTTCAAAATTTAGCTAACAAGTAGGTTTGTTAACAATCTCACAATACGTTTTAAAGCTGTATTGTCTTTTTTATTTTTATAAATGTATTAATAAAAGTGTAAAAAAATAAAAAAGGTGAATATAGTTATGGATAATTAATGTTCATAGAGAATAAATAAATTTAAAAAAATAATTAGATATGATACTATATTTAGTGTTCTTAGTGTATAATAATACTAAATATAGTAAGGGGCGATGTGTATGGGATTTTCTAAAAATGCTATTAAGGTATTAGAAAAAAGGTATTTAGCAAAGGATGTTGATGGAAACATAATAGAGACTCCAGATGAAATGTTACATAGAGTAGCTAAAAAAGTTGCAGAGGCAGATAAATTTTATGATGAAAATGCTGATGTGCAAAAGACAGAACAAATATTTTATGAAATGATGAAGAATTTAAATTTTCTTCCGAACTCTCCAACCTTAATGAATGCAGGCAGACCTCTTGGACAGCTATCTGCTTGCTTTGTACTCCCTGTAGAAGACTCGATGGAGGGTATATTTGATTCTATAAAGAATGCGGCACTTATCCATAAATCAGGTGGTGGAACAGGATTTAGCTTCTCAAGATTAAGACCAAGTGGCTCAAGCGTAAAGTCGACAGGAGGTGTAGCTTCTGGTCCAGTTAGTTTTATGAAGGTATTTGATGCAGCAACAGAAGCAGTAAAGCAGGGGGGAACCAGAAGGGGTGCAAATATGGGTATTCTTCGCATTGATCACCCTGATATTTTAGAGTTTATAAAATGTAAAGAGGATAACAATGCGATTAACAATTTTAACATAAGTGTTGCAGTAACAGAAAAATTTATGGAGGCTGTTATAAAGGGAGAGGACTATGATTTAATAGACCCAAATACAAAGAAGGTAAAGGGGAGATTAAATGCAAGGGAAGTATTTGACCTAATAGTTAAAATGGCTTGGAAAAATGGAGAGCCTGGTATAGTTTTTATAGATAGAATGAATAAGTTTAATCCTACACCTAATTTAGGGGAGATAGAGAGTACTAATCCTTGTTTACACAAAGATACGTTAATAGCAACAAAATATGGTTTAAAGAAAATATCTGAATTATATCAAGAAAATATTGATAAAGAGGTTGAAATATTAACTGATAATCGAGTATTAAATGAGGGTTTTGGTGTTAAGGTAAGGAGTGCTAAAATAGTTAAAACAGGAATAAGAAAAACATTAAGGATAGAGCTAAGTAATGGACAAAATTTAATATTAACACCAGAACACAAAGTTATGACTTTGAATGGATGGAAGATGGCTAAAGATTTATCAGTAGAAGATGAAGTTTTTGTTCAGAGTGGAGAAGGAGTATTTGTAAAGGAAGATAGTATAGGAAGTGAGCTTGGGTTTTTATTAGGATATATATTAGGTGATGGTTGGCTTACTAAAGATGGAAAGGTTTTAGGTGTTGTGTTTGCAGAAAATGAAAAGTATATAATGCATAAAATACAGGAGATTTCTGAAAAATACAATGGTGGAAGAGGAATTGTAAATAAGAGGGAAAACGGTATTTGGCAAATATTATTTAAAAGAAAGGAATTTGTTGAGAAGGTAAAGGAGCTTGGAATAGAAGGCAAAAAGGCACCTTTTAAGAGAGTTCCAAAGTCTATGTTTACAGCATCTAAAGAGACAATTGCAGCCTTTTTAGATGGAATTTTTAGTGCAGATGGTACTATAAATTATATAGATGAAGATCATAGAGATATTAGATTGACTTCTGCTTCAAAGGAGCTATTGCTGGATGTTCAACTTATACTTTTAAATTTGGGAATAACAAGTAAGGTTTATAATAGAACAAAGAAAAATCAAACTCATTTTAAATATAAAAACAAAGATGGTGAAGTAAAAACCTATATAAGCAATAACCTTTATGAATTGATTATAAATGGAAATGATATTATAAAATTTAAAGACGTAATAGGTGGATTTACACACAAAGAAAAGAACTTAAAATTAAGTCAGATTTGCAAAGAGTCGCGTAAAAATATATATTATAAGTTTAAAGTTAAAGATATAAAAGAATGGGAAGAGTGCGATGTCTATGATGTTATAGAACCAGTTACAAATTCACTTATAGCAAATGGGATGGTAGTACACAATTGTGGCGAGCAGCCGCTACTTCCTTATGAAAGCTGTAATTTAGGTTCTATTAATTTATCAAATATGGTTAAATGGAATGGAAAAGAATATGAAGTAGATTATGAACTCTTAGAGGAGACGGTATTTAATGCAGTTCATTTTTTAGATAATGTAATTGATGTTAATGTTTATCCTCTAAAGGAAATAGAGGCTATGACAAAGAGAACAAGAAAAATAGGCCTTGGTGTAATGGGATTTGCGGATATGCTAATAAAACTTAATATACCTTATAATTCAGAAAAGGCGGTAAAACTTGCAGAGGATATAATGAAATTTATAAATGATAAATCAAAGGAAGAAAGTAGAAGGCTTGCTAAATTAAGGGGAGCGTTCCCAGAGTTTAAAAATAGTATATATAAAGATGAAGAACCTTTAAGAAATGCTACAACAACTACAATAGCACCAACAGGTACAATAAGTATATTAGCAGGAGTATCATCAGGTATAGAACCATTATTTGCATTAGCCTTTTGGAGAAATGTAATGGACAATGAAAGGCTTGTTGAAATGAATTATTTGCTTGAAGATGAGTTAAGACAGAGGGGAATTTATTCAAAGGATTTGATTGATAAAATAGCAGATAGAGGAACTTTAGAGGGAATTAAGGAAGTACCAGAGGATTTAAAGAAGATATTTGTAACAGCCCACGAAATAGAACCAATATGGCACATAAAGATGCAGGCAGCTTTTCAAAAGTACACAGATAACGCTGTATCTAAAACTGTCAACTTTAAAAACTCTGCAACAGTAGAAGATGTAAAGACTGTATATCTTCTTGCCTATAGGCTTGGATGCAAGGGAGTTACAATATATAGGGATGGAAGTAGAGAAGGTCAAGTTATAAACATTGGAAAAGATAAGGAAGTTAAAGTTGATGAACATATTCCACGAGAACGTCCTGAAATAACTATGGGAATAACCGAAAAGGTAAGAGTTGGCTGTGGAAATCTCTATATTACAGTTAACTATGATGATAATGGAATATGCGAGGTATTTACTAATGTAGGTAAAGCTGGTGGGTGCCCATCACAATCTGAAGCTACTGCAAGACTTGTATCGATAGCATTAAGAAGTGGAATGGATGTAAAGGAAATAATAGAACAATTAAAGGGGATAAGGTGTCATTCAACTCTAAGGCAGAGAGCAAACAACAAGGATATAAAGGTTTTATCCTGTCCTGATGCTATTGCAAGAACAATAGAAACTTTAATAGATATAAAAAAAGTTGGAGGTTTAAAGGATTTAAATATTAAACCTGCTGATGAAATAGAGGACTTAATTGCAAATTCAAGTAAGAAATCAAAAATTAAATGCCCAGAGTGTGGTAATGAAATAACTCATCAAGATGGTTGTGTAATTTGTCCAAGTTGTGGATATTCAAAATGCAGTTAGGGTGTAGATTATTCTACACCCTAAATTTATTTACTGTGCTATTTAAATTTTCTGATAGATGAATTAGATTATCTGCTTGAAGTTTTATATTTTTAATTTCTTCTATTTGATTTAGAACGTGTAGCGACGATGCTTCAGCTGTTTCTAAAAATTGCTCTGATACAGATAGAGTATTCTTTATACTATTTTCAAGGCTACTACTTTTTTCTGTAATTTCATTTATAGTATCGTACATACTGTTTAATGAATAAAGCATATTTTTAACTGTATTATTTAAATATTCAAAGGAGTTTTCTGTTACTTTAACTGCATCGCTTTGCTTTAATATATTTTCTTTTATTGTTTTTGTATACTCAATAGTAGAATTAGTTATTTTATGTATGTCTTCAATAATTTTTTTAATATTATTGGTAGACAGATTTGTTTCTTCTGACAGCTTCCTTATTTCATTTGCAACAACTGCAAAGCTTCTTCCAGCCTCTCCTGCACGAGCAGCTTCAATAGATGCATTGAGTGCAAGTAGATTAGTTTGGGAGGATATTTGGTTAATTACTGTAATAACAGAGTTTATATTTTTAATATGCTCAACCAATAGCTCTATTTGCTCTTCTATATCCTGCATTGATTTTATAGTATGTTGGTTCTTTTCCTTTAGGTTACTAATTGAATCCAATGCAGTTTTATTAGAATTTTCTATGTTATAGCTTTCCTCTATAAGTTCACATCTTTTTTCATCTAATATCTTTGCGTCCTCAACAAAGGCCTTTGCTATTTCAATTGAGTTTGTAATTTCCTTCTTTTGATTTTCAGTTCCTACTGATATTTCCTTCATTGCAATTTCAACTATATCAGAACCCTGTAATAATGATACTGCATCTTTGTTTAAATCTTGAGATGAATTCATTAATGTGTCTGAAGCATTTTGTATTTGTTCTATAAGTTGCTTCATATTATAGAGCATTTTATTTAAATAACCTGACAGTTCACCAAATTCATCCTTTGAATCAATAATTACATCTATTGTTAAATCACCTTTACCTATATTCTCCATATATCTTGCAAGTTTTTTAAGTTTTCTATTAATTCTATTTGAGAATAGATAGCCTATGAAGATAGATATTCCAATAAATATAATGAATACAACAGCCATTATATAAAACATAAATATTGATTTAGAATATATATCTTTTTTGTTTATTTGAGTAACTATTTTCCAATTAGATTTGAAATTATTTTGATAAAATATAAAGCTTGAATTACTATCAAAATCGGTTTGCTTTAGGTTCCTTTTACCTGATAATATTTCTTTGATGATATTTTTGTTATTTATGTATTGATTAATATCTTTATTTACATATTGGGCTTGTCGTGTAGTGATTATTGTTCCATTTGTATCCAGCAAAAACACTTGTCCACTATTTTCTGTTATAAATCCTTCAAAGGATTTTAAAAAGTCTGTTAAGGATACAGTAAAGCCAACTATACCTGCTACATTGTTTTCATTATCATAGATTGTTTTTGCAAGTATAATTGAAGTTTTATTATTTCCCTTTTCTTTTATAGTATTACTCCAATAGGGATTATTGAAGTTGTTTATTGTTTTATTGTAAATATCAGTAGATGAAGTTACATTTATGTTTAAACTGTTATTTGGGTAAAAGTAAGTATTTCCGTTTTTATTAGATATAAAAACATTTCTTATATTTATATTTGAAGTCATTGCTTTTTTAAATTCATCGCTTAGCACCTCTTGGTTTAAATCATATAAATGTGTTTTAATGTTCTTGTTTTCAGCAACAAGAGTAAGTATACCCTCAAAGGAAGACAGTTTTTCATTAATTAAATTGTTTAATCTTTCAGAGGTTTGTTCAATGGAACTAGTATAATTCTTTTCTATTGTTTTAATCAAAAATGAACTTGAAATTAGACCAAATATAAGAATGGGAAGAAGTGATATTAAGAGCATAATAGAGATGATTTGATTTTTTACAGTTTTTAAGTTAACTTTTGCTAATGATTTTTTAAAATTAATGCCTTTGAATTTAAAATGAAATTTCTTAAATTTAAATTTTGGTAGTTTAATATTAATTTTTTTGAAAATCTTAAACTTCATATTCTTACCCCCTATAGATGCTTAACTTAAATATAGAAAGCTTTTTATTTAAAAACAAGAAAATCGAATAAATTTTAACACTGTTAACTTAAATTTAACATAAAATAATTAACTTAAATTTAACCAACAAAAAAATGTATATTTACATAACATATTTAAAATTTAATTAGCAAAGTAAAAGGGTGGTACTATGGATAAATATAATGAGCTTAAAAAAATACTTGATGAAAGGAATATAAGAACCTTTTTCCAACCTATTGTGGATATAAAAAATGTTAAGATTGTTGGGTACGAGGCACTATCTAGGGGACCTGTTGGAAGCATACTTGAAAGGCCAGATATTCTATTTGATACAGCAAAGGAATGTGGGCTTTTATGGGAAACAGAATACCTTTGCAGGACATTGGCAATAGAGAGGGCAAAGACGAATAAAATAAGCGAATTTCTATTTTTAAACGTGGACCCACAAATAATAAAGGACTCCAAGTTTAGGGATGGATTTACAACGGAATTTCTAAAGCTCTACAATCTATCGCCAGATAATATAATCTTTGAAATAACAGAAAAAACAGCTGTTGAGGATTATAAAGCCTTTAGAGAAGTTTTACAGCACTATGTAAAACAAGGGTATAAAATTGCCATTGATGATACTGGTGCCGGATATTCTGGATTTAGATTAATAACAGAAACAAAACCTCAGTTTATTAAACTTGATATGGGACTTATAAGGGATATTGATAAGGATAGCTTTAAACAGGCTTTATGCAAGAATTTACTTTCACTTAGTAGAATAACCAATATGAAACTTATAGCAGAGGGTGTTGAAACAATAAATGAGTTAAGTTTTCTTGTAGAAATAGGAGTAGAATTTGTACAAGGGTATTTTTTAGCAAGACCAAGTGAAAGTATAATGGACTTGACCGAAGAGTTAAAAGAAAAAATTTTATTTTTACAAAGGGAAAAGAGTAAAAAATCAACCTATAATGCAAAAACTTGCCCAATAGGAAAGATTGTTAGATTTGATACACCTATAGCAGAAACAACAAAATGTAAAAATGTTAAGGAATACTTCAATAAAAATTCAGTACAAGGTGTTGTAGTGGTTAAGGATGACTATCCAATAGGTCTTGTTATGAAAAGTGAGCTTAATTTTGCATTGTCCAAGCCCTTTGGTAATGAAATCTATTTAAACAGGCCTATAGAAATCATTATGAATAAATCTCCACTTGTTGTAGATTATAGTCTACCTATTTCGGAGGTAGCAGAACTGGCTATGTCAAGAAAGGAAGAAAATCTTTATGATTATGTAATTGTAATAAAGGATGATAAATATTATGGAATTGTTACAGTAAAGAAGCTATTAGAATATGCTATGGAGCTTGAATTAAATTATGCAAGGCATTTAAACCCACTTACAGGACTTCCTGGTAATTTGATAATAGAAGAAAAGTTAAATAATCTAATTGAAAATAAAATAACAGCCTCAATATTATATATAGATTTAGACAATTTTAAGCCCTTTAATGACCTTTATGGGTTTGAAAATGGAGATAGGGTAATTAGAATGCTGGCAGATATTTTGGTTGAAGCATCAAAAGAATACAACAATTGTTTTGTTGGCCATATAGGTGGTGACGATTTTGTTTTAATATTAGAAGAAAATATAAATAGCACTCAAGGATTATGTAGAAAAATAATAAGGGAATTTGATAGAAGAATTAGATCCTTCTATACCATAAAGGATTTAAATAATGGATATGTTGTATCTGTTAATAGAGAAGGAAAAGAGGTTGAGTTTCCTTTGGTATCTGTTTCAATAGCGTGTATGGAGGGGGATCTAAAGGAATATAGTTCAGCAAAGGAGATAGGAGAACATCTATCCTGTGTAAAAAAGCAGTGTAAGCTAACTAAGGGAAGCTGTTTTATTATTTCTTGATGTATATAAAAAGTTAAAAAACAAAAAATAAAATTAAGACTTAACTTAGAATTAACAAAAACGTGCAGGAACTTAACAAAAGAAAAATATAAAATGTAATTGTAAGTTGAAAGAATAACAATGAAAGGGGAAAAATTATGAAGGCTAAGAAATTTATGACATTAGCAGTGACAGCAATTCTTTTTTTATCAATGGTATCCTGTGCAGGACAAAAGAGCAAATCACTTAGTGGAACAGTTAAAATCGATGGTTCAAGTACAGTATATCCAATAACTCAGGCAGTAGCAGAAGAGTTTAAGAAGGAAAATCAAGGTGTAGAAATAACAGTAGGTGTTTCTGGTACAGGTGGAGGATTTAAGAAGTTTGTAGTAGGTGAAACTGATATAAACGACGCATCAAGAAAGGTTAAACAAGAAGAAATTGATAAGGCAAAAGCAAATGGAATAGAAATGACAGAAATACAAGTTGCATTTGATGGTATAGCAGTTGTTGTTAATAAGCAAAATGACTGGGCAAAGGATATGACAGTAGAAGAGCTAAAGATGATATGGGATAAGGATTCAAAGGTTCAATATTGGAGCGATGTAAGACCTGAATGGCCAAAGGAAAAGATTAAGTTATATGGCCCAGGAACTGACTCAGGAACATTTGAATATTTTACAGAAGAAATAAATGGTAAGGCAAAGCAAATAAGAGCAGACTATACTGCGAGTGAAGATGATAATGTTCTTGTTCAAGGTGTAGCAGGAGATAAATATGCAATGGGATTCTTTGGTCTTGCTTACTATGAAGAAAATATGGATAAGTTAAATATAGTTAAGATAAATGGTGTAGAACCAACACTTGAAACTGTTAAGAATGGAACATATAAGCCACTTTCAAGACCACTATTTATATACGTTTCAAATAAGGCATTAGAAAGAGCAGAAGTTAAGGAATTTGTTAAGTTCTATCTAACAAAGGGTAAGGATTTAGTTAAGGAAGTTGGTTATATACCAATGGAAGATTCAAGATATCAAGAAGAGCTAAACAAGATTAAGTAATTTAGGCACCCTAAGGGGTGCCTTATGGCCTGTAAAGAAGGGGGAGATGTTGTGAAAAAGATACAATTTGAAGGAAAAGAAAAAATGAATAGGCTTGAAAAGGTTGTAAAGATTATTTTAACAACACTTGGACTTATATCTATATTTACTACTATTGGAATAATTTTTTCCCTTTTTGAAGAAACATATATGTTCTTTAAAGAAGTATCTATAGTAGAATTTTTGACTGGAACAAAATGGACACCACTTATTGAACCAACTCACTTTGGAGTATTACCTCTTGTTGCAGGGACTATGCTTATAGTTGTTATAGCAGGTTTAATATCAATACCATTAGGTCTTGGTAGTGCAATCTACTTAAGTGAGTACGCTCCAAAGAAGGTTAGAAAGATATTAAAGCCAATACTTGAGGTTTTAGCAGGTGTTCCTTCTATTGTTTATGGATACTTTGCATTAACAGCAATAACACCTTTAATTAGAAATATATTTCCTGATACGAGTGTATACAATGCCTTAAGTGCAGGTATTGCGGTTGGTATAATGACAATACCTCTTGTATCATCTATGAGCGAAGATGCTATGATGGCAGTTCCTGATTCTTTAAGAAATGGTGCCTATGCACTTGGGGCGACAAAGCTTGAAGTTACCAAGGATGTTGTTATTCCAACTGCTATGTCAAGTATAGTTGCTTCCTTTATACTTGCTATATCAAGAGCAGTTGGAGAAACAATGATTGTTGCAATGGCGGCTGGTTCAACACCAAAACTTACTATAAATCCTTTAGAGAGTATACAAACAATGACTGGATACATTGTTCAAATAAGTATGGGTGATGTACCTTATGGTTCACTTGCCTACAAGACACTATTTGCAGTAGGTACACTTCTTTTCCTTATGACGTTTACACTTAATGTTATTTCAAGATATTTTGTTAGAAAATATAGGAGGGCTTATTAATGAATAATGAGGAGTTAAGAAGGCTCAAAAAAAGAAAAATGTTAAATAGTATAATGCACGGCATATTTTTAGCTTGTACATTGTTTGGAGTTATAGTACTTGTGATACTAATGATAGATATACTAAGAAAAGGTCTTCCTTGGCTGAGCCTTGATTTTCTAAAGAATTTCCCATCAAGATTCCCAAGAAAGTCAGGTATATATCCTGCCCTATTAGGAAGCCTTTGGGTAATTTTTTTAACTGCTTTAATAGCATTCCCTATAGGAGTTGGTACTGCTATATACCTTGAGGAATATGCAGAAGATAATAAGTTTACAGAGTTTATTAAATTAAATATTGCAAACTTAGCTGGTGTACCATCAATTATTTATGGAATGCTTGGACTTGCTGTGTTTGTAAGACTATTTGCAATGGGAAGAACAATACTGGCGGCGTCATTTACAATGGCAATTTTGATTTTACCAATTATAATAATATCTTCACAGGAGGCTATAAAAAGTGTGCCATCATCCCTAAAGCAGGCATCCTATGCACTTGGCACAACAAAATGGCAGACTGTAACAGGGGTTATACTTCCATATGCACTACCTGGGATATTAACAGGTTCAATACTTGCAATATCAAGAGCTCTTGGTGAAGCAGCACCACTTATTGTTGTAGGGGCCCTTGCCTATGTATCCTTTATACCCAAGGGACCATTTGACCAGTTTACAGTACTTCCAATACAGATATTCAACTGGGCAGGAATGCCAAAGAAGGATTTCCAAGATGTTGCAGCAGCAGGAATTATAGTGCTTCTTGTTATATTGCTTGGAATAAATTCCGTTGCAATTATATTAAGAAATAAATATCAAATAAGAATGAAGGACTAAGGGGGCTAAAAAATGGAACCAATAATAAGTGTTAAAAATTTAAACTTTTACTATGGTGAACACAAGGCCTTAAAGGATGTTAATATGGATATATACAAAAACAATGTAACAGCCTTTATAGGGCCTTCAGGGTGTGGTAAATCAACCTTTTTGAGAACTTTAAATAGAATGAATGATTTTATTGAGAACGTTAAGGTTGAAGGAAACATAATATATGAAGGAAAAGATATTTATTCAAAAGAGATGGAGCCTGTTGAACTAAGAAGAAGAATAGGTATGGTATTTCAAAAACCCAATCCATTTCCAAAGACTATATATGAAAATATAGTATATGGACTTAGAAAAAATGGAGTAAATAAAAAGGATGTATTGGATGAGGTAGTTGAAAAGACTCTAAAGGCAGTTGCACTATATGATGAGGTAAAGGATAAAATATATAAATCAGCTCTTGAGCTTTCAGGAGGACAGCAGCAAAGACTATGTATAGCAAGAGCTATTGCAATGCAGCCTGATGTTGTTTTAATGGATGAACCAACTTCAGCCCTTGACCCTATTTCAACTATGAAAATTGAAGAATTAGTACTTGAACTTAAAAAGGATTATACTATAATTATAGTAACACATTCAATGCAGCAGGCAGCAAGAATATCAGACTATACAGCATTTTTCTTAAATGGGGAAGTAATTGAATATGATGAAACCAGCAAAATATTCTCAAATCCAAGGGATAAAAGAACAGAGGACTATATTACAGGAAGATTCGGTTAAAAGGAGAGGTTAATATGAGAGAACATTTAGATCAACAGCTAACAAGATTAAATCACGACTTAATTAAAATGGGTGCAATGGTTGAGACAATAATAGACAAAGCAGTAACATCTCTCAAGAATCAAGATTTAGAACTTGCAAAAGGAATATATACAGAAGATGATGCTATAGATGAGATGGAACTAAAAATTGAGAAGGATTGTTTAAACTTAATTGCACTTCAACAACCAATGGCAAAGGATTTAAGAAGGATTGCTTCAGCATTAAAAATAATAACTGATTTAGAAAGAATAGGGGATCACGCTGTTAATATAGCAAAAATTACATTGGAGATTGGTAATGAGTCTTTAATGAAACCTCTAATAGACATACCTAAAATGGCAGAGATAGCTCAAAATATGATAAAATTAAGCCTTGATGCCTTTGTAAATCAAGATATAGAGATTGCTAAAAGGGCAGCGGAAATGGATGAAGAAGTTGATAAATTATACGACACTGTAATAAATGAGGTATTTCAGTATATACAAAAGGATAGCAAATTTTTAAACCAAGGAATAAAGCTTCTATTTGTAGGAAGATATCTTGAGAGGGTTGCAGACCATACAACAAATATATGTGAGCGAATTATTTATATGGTAACTGGAGAAAGAGTAGAAATAAATTAAGGTAGCAAATGCTACCTTAATTTTTTTATATCATTAAAGGGATAAACTCTAAGAACAGCGTGTCCTTTAAGATTCTTTATTGGTATAGGCCCTATATATCTACTATCCTCACTAACCTCTCTATTATCACCTAATACAAATACACAGTCTTCGGGTACAGTAATCTTTAAATCAACATCTGTATAAGTACCTGGTTCTAAATAATCCTCCTGAAGTTTATCTCCATTTATATATACATTTCCATCCTTTATTTCAACAGTTTCGTTTGGCAAACCTATTATTCTCTTTATATATATTCCTCTTCCTTTACTTCCAGGGTCTAATATAACAATTTCTCCTCTATAAATTTTTTTTCTATACATACTTATTTTTTCAACTATAACCCTATCATTGTTATGTAGAGTAGGAACCATAGATATTCCTGAAACCTGTATTATATCAAATATGAAAGCTTTTATAGTAAATGCAAGAACTGCTGCAATTACTAAGGAATATAACCACTCTTTGATTTCATTTTTTATGTTCTCCTTCAATTTTAGCACCTCCTAAAAGTAACTAATAATATTATACACATTTTACATAAAATTTGTAACTAAAAAATACAATATAAATAAAAGATTAATAAAATGTATAAAAATCCAATAAAAGTATAAAATAATAAAAGATGTATTTTCAAAAAATTTTAAAAAATTTTAGAAGGATTTTTAAAAAATCTATAGAAATATAAAAATAAGGCATAAAAACTGCCAAAGGGGGAATTGATATGAAGGAGTACAAAGCCGAAAATGTCCGAAACATCGGGATTATAGGTCATGGAGGTACAGGTAAAACATCTCTTGCAGAAGCAATTCTATTTAACACAAAGGAATCCGACAGACTAGGTAGAACAGATGATGGTACCTCTATATTAGACTATGATCCCGAGGAAAAAAAGAGAAAAATATCAATATCATCAGCAGTAGCAAACTGTGTTTGGAATGGACACAAGATTTATTTAGTAGATACTCCAGGATATTTTGATTTTGTAGGAGAGGTAATACAGGGTCTTAAGGGTGTTGACGCAGCTTTAATTAGTGTGTGTGGGGTTTCAGGTCTTCAAGTAGGAACTGAAAAATCCTGGGATTATGTTAATAGATATAATATTCCAAGAGCATTTTTTATTAATAAATTAGATAGAGAAAATTCAAGCTATGATAAAGCATTGCAAAGTCTGAAGGATAGGTTTGGACTTGCAGTTGTTCCTATAGAAATTCCAATAGGCAGAGAAAGTGAATTTAAAGGTGTTGTTAATATTATAAACAAAAAAGCTAAGGTTTATGACTCAAAGCTTAAATCAATGGTTGATGTTGAAGTAGCAAGTGAACTTATTCCAACTATTGATGAATATAGAAGTGTACTTATGGAGGCTGTAGCAGAAACAGATGAGGAACTATTAGATAAATACTTAAGTAATGGAGAGCTTTCTGAAGAAGAGATAATAATGGGACTTAAAAAGGGCATACTATCCTGTGAAATAGCTCCTGTATTCTGTGGTTCAGCTGTAAACAACATAGGGATTCATACACTTCTTGATAATATTATTAGCTATTTTCCATCACCAGTAGAGAGAACCTATGAAGGAATTAATCCAAAGACCGGAGATATAGAAAAGAGAAGCTCAAGTATAGATGAAGCCTTTTCAGCTGTTGTATTCAAGACAATTGCAGACCCATTTGTAGGAAGATTGTCATTGTTTAGAGTTCTATCAGGAAGTATTGCAGCAGATTCATCTATATATAACTCTACTCAAGATAAGATAGAAAAAGTAGGAACATTATATCTTTTAAAGGGAAAAAATCAGATTGCTGTAGATAGGCTTTATGCAGGAGAAATAGGAGCAGTATCAAAATTGCAGTATACATTAACAGGAGATACTCTCTGTGATGTTTCAAAACCAATTGTATATGGTAAGATGGAATTCCCAGAACCTTGTTTATCAATGACAGTTAAACCAAAGGCAAAGGGAGATGAGGATAAAATTTCAAATGGTCTTCATAAGCTACTTGAAGAAGATCCAACCTTTAAGATTACAAGAGATGTAGAAAATGCAGAAACTATTATTTCAGGACTTGGTGAGATTCATATTGAAATAATTGCAAATAAGCTTAAAAATAAATATGGAGTAGATGTTGTATTAGAAACTCCAAAGGTTCCATATAGAGAGACAATTAGAAAAACCTCCGATGTACAAGGAAAGTATAAAAAACAAAGTGGTGGTCACGGACAGTACGGAGATGTTTGGATAAAATTTGAACCACAAAATGAGACTGAGGATTTAATATTTGTAGATCAAATTGTAGGTGGTGTTGTTCCAAGACAATACATACCAGCAGTTGAAAAGGGCCTAAGAGAAGCTATGAAACACGGTGTTCTTGCAGGCTATCCAGTTATAGGAATAAAGGCAACTTTACACGATGGTTCATACCATCCAGTTGACTCATCAGAAATGGCCTTTAAGACAGCAGCATCTTTAGCATACAAGAAGGGAATGAAGGAAGCAGACCCAGTTTTATTAGAGCCAATAATGCACGTTGAAGTTATTGTTCCAGATGAATATATGGGAGATGTTATGGGAGATATAAATAAGAGACGTGGAAGAGTTTTAGGAATGGAACAAATGAATGGTCTTGAGGTGGTTACTGCAGAGGTACCACTTGCAGAAATGTTTAAATATGCTACAGAATTAAGGTCTATGACTCAAGCAAGAGGTAATTTTACAATGAGATTTGAACGTTATGAAGAAGTTCCTCCTGTAATTAGTCAAAAAATAATTGAAAATGCTCAAAAACAAAAGGAAATGGAAGAAGAATAAGCCAAGTGGCTTATTCTTTTTTTATTTCTTATAAATACCTTTATAAAAAAATTTTAAAGGGTAAAACTAAATATTGAGGAGGGGAGATAATGTCAGATTATAGAATAAATTTTGGCAGCATTATAGACCAATTAGATCAAAAAAAACTATTGGATGTAATTGATATAGTTGGAAAGAATGATGAACTTGTTATAACAATTGATGCAAAGGATGCAACCCAAACTGAAAATATTAATAGGGTTTTAGAAAACAATGGATTTGAAATAACTGTAAAGGGTGGCCACGATGATAGTAAATATAATATCATAGCAAGGAGGCGTTAGTATGAAGGATGAATACAATCTTCATTTATATGGAGAAATGGTTCCTTCTGAGTTTGCTTGGATGACTCCAGAGGAACAGAGAAAACGAGTAGATGAAGTTGAGCAGAAGTTAAAGTCAAAAAATAAAAAGGATAAAAAATAGGTGGTTTAACCACCTATTTAATAAAAAAATGAGAAAAAAATATATAATTTAAAAAATCAAACTATAAAGGCTATAATTTAAAATAAATTGGTAATAGTTAGATTTGAATAGTGATACAGTGGTATTATAATTATAGATGAAAGGTCAAAGAAAGTCAAAGTCAAAAGAGGTGGTGTGATGGCAAGACTGTCAGATATTATAGAAGAGTTTATAAAGAATATGCTTGAGACAAGCGAACAAAATGTGCTAGAGATACAGAGAAATGAATTAGCAAATATATTCAACTGTGCACCATCACAAATAAATTATGTTTTAACAACAAGGTTTACAATTGACAAAGGTTATTATATAGAAAGTAGACGTGGCGGTGGAGGATGTATAAGAATAACAAGGGTTGAACTTGATAAGAATCAGTATATAAAAAGAGCAATAAAAGAAAATATAATGGATAGTTTGACCCAAAATGAAGCAAATGCTATTATAGAGCTTTTTAAGGATCGAGGTTTTTTAAGTGAACGAGAGTCAACAATAATAAAGGCTGCAATAAGCGATAGGAGTATTCCTCTTGATGGTGAGACAAAAAATAAAGTACGTGCACATATATTAAAGAATATCCTAATAACTATGATAGAATAGGGGGTATGAATATGTTATGTCAAAGATGCAATCAAAAAGAGGCAAATGTTCATATAACAAAGATAATAAACGGGGTAAAGACTGAACTTCATCTATGTGATGAATGTGCAAAGCAGAGTGAGGATGTAAATATGAATTTTGCCATTAATTTTGGTATGCCTATGTCCTTCCAAAATATTTTAGATGGATTTGTAGAGATGTTAGGAGGAGCTCCTAAAACTTACGAAGAGGAGGTTTGTCCTGTTTGTAAGATGTCCTTCAACGATTTTAGAAATAAAGGAAGAATGGGATGCAGTAGATGCTATTCTGCCTTTGCACCTAAGATTACACCTATAATTAAAAGAATACACGGTAATATAGAACATACAGGAAAGGTTCCTGCAAGGACAGGAGGAGATTTAAAGTTAAAGAGGGATATTGAGAGATTAAAGGAAGAACTTAAAATAGCCATAAATAAGGAAGAATATGAAAAGGCTGCAAAGCTTAGGGATGAAATAAGAAATCTTGAATCAAAATTAGATAACCAAAGGGGTGAATGATATGGCGTGGTTCTTTTCTAAATCATCAGATGAGGGGATTGTTTTAACAAGTAGAATAAGACTTGCACGTAATATAGATGGAATTCCTTTTCCACACCTTTTAGATAAGGAGAATGCTAAAAAAGTAGTAGATGATGTTACATCTGCTATTTTAGAGAGTAATTCTGTGATTTCAAATGATTTTGAAGTTATTAACTTAAGTGATATTTCATTAAATGAAAAAATGTCTATGGTTGAAAAGCATTTAATTAGCAAGGATTTAATAAATAGAAGTGATATTTCAGCAGTTATGATTAATAGAGATAAAAATGTGTCAATAATGATAAATGAGGAGGATCATATTAGACTTCAGGTAATTTATCCTGGATTTAAACTTAAGGAAGCATATGAACTTGCAAGCAAAATTGATGATTTGATTGAACAGAGAGTGAACTATGCCTATGATACAAAACTTGGATATTTAACAAGCTGTCCAACTAACGTTGGAACAGGACTTAGGGCATCGGTTATGCTTCATCTGCCAGCATTAACTATCACAAAAAATATAAACAATATTATTAACACAATAAATCAGGTAGGTTTAACAATAAGAGGACTTTATGGAGAAGGAAGCAATGCACTTGGTAACGTATATCAAATTTCTAATCAAATAACATTAGGTCTTTCAGAGGATGAAATAATAAATAATCTTATAGCTGTAACTAAAAAGATTGTAGAGAAGGAAAAGAAGGCAAGGGAAATGCTTCTTGAAAAACAATCTGTTGAGCTTGAGGATGAACTTTATAGGTCACTTGGCATATTAAAATTTGCAAGAAGCATATCAACACAGGAGAGCTTAGAACTTATATCTAAGGTTAGAATGGGAGTAGAAATGGGTATAATAAAGGATGTAAAAGTAGATAGTCTAAATGAGTTGTTTGTAAGCGTCCAACCAGCCACATTGCAACTTTTAGAAAATAGAGATTTAAATCCAAGGGACAGAGATATAGTTAGAGCAAAACTAATAAGAGAAAAGTTAAGTTAAGGAGGTGTATATTATGTTTGGAGGATTTACAGAAAGAAGTCAAAGGGTTATAAATTTGGCGGCAGAAGAGGCCCAAAGACTCGGACATAATTTTATTGGAACAGAGCATATTCTTCTTGGAATTATAAGAGAAGGTGGTTATGCTTCAAAGGTTTTATCTGAATACGGAATAGATGCAAATAAATTAAGACAGGAAATAATTAATGTAGAGGGAGCAGGTGAAGTTGACTTTTTCTTAAAACAACTTGAACTTACTCCGAGAACTAAAAGATTAATTGAAGTTGCAAAGGGAGAAGCAAGCTCCTTAAACCATAGCTTTATTGCACCAGAGCATCTTCTCCTTGCAATAATAAGAGAAGGAGAAGGAGTTGCATTTACATTACTTGAAAAGATGGGACTTGATTTTAACAAAGTAAGAAATGATTTAATTCAAAATATGTCACAGAACAATGAGGTGCAAACAAAAACAAGACAGGATAAAAAGGTAAAGGCTAACACTCCAAACCTTGATCAGTTTGGTCGTGATTTAACTGAACTTGCAAAGTCAGGTAAACTTGATCCTGTAATAGGAAGAGAAGAAGAAACTGAAAGGGTAATAGAAATATTATGTAGAAGAACGAAGAACAATCCTTGCCTTATAGGAGAACCTGGTGTTGGTAAGACAGCTATAGCAGAAGGATTGGCACAAAAGATAGTAGAAGGTAATGTGCCAGAAATACTAAAGAATAAAAGGGTTGTAACTCTTGATTTGTCAGGTATGATTGCAGGTTCAAAATATAGGGGTGAATTTGAAGAAAGATTAAAGAGGGTAATGGATGATATAAAGAAGGCAGGAAATGTAATACTGTTTGTTGATGAGGTTCATACAATTGTAGGTGCAGGTGCAGCAGAGGGTGCTATGGATGCATCAAATATTTTAAAACCTGCCCTTGCAAGGGGAGAATTACAGGTTATTGGTGCAACTACAATTGATGAATATAGAAAATATATTGAAAAGGATTCAGCTTTAGAGAGAAGATTCCAACCTGTTATGGTAGGAGAACCTTCCGTAGAGGAATCAATACTAATATTAAAGGGATTAAGGGATAAATATGAAGCACATCATAAGGTAAAGATAACTGATGAAGCAATAGAAGCAGCAGTTACCCTTTCGCATAGATATATAACAGATAGATATCTACCAGATAAGGCAATAGACCTTATGGATGAAGCAGCTTCAAAGGTAAGGTTAAAGACATTAACAGCACCACCGGATATCAAGAAATTAGAAGAAGAAATAGAAAAGGTTAAAAAGGATAAGGATGAAGCTGTAAATATGCAGGAATATGAAAAGGCAGCAAAATTAAGAGATAGAGAGCAGGAGCTTGTTAATGAACTTAATAGATTAAAGGATAATTGGCAAAATAAGAAGGACAATGAGATTCTATCGGTTACAGCAGAGGATATTGCAAATGTTGTATCAAGATGGACTAATATACCAGTAAATAAATTAACTGAAACAGAATCAGAAAAACTTCTAAAACTTGAAGAGATACTTCATAATAGGGTTGTAGGACAAGAAGAAGCTGTAAAATCAGTAGCTCGTGCAGTAAGGCGTGCAAGAGTAGGACTTAAGGATCCAAAACGTCCAATAGGTTCCTTCATCTTCTTAGGTCCAACTGGGGTAGGTAAGACAGAACTTACAAAGGCACTTGCAGAGGCAATGTTTGGTGATGAAAATGCAATGATTAGAATTGATATGTCAGAATATATGGAAAAGCACGCTGTATCAAGACTTATAGGTTCACCTCCTGGATATGTAGGTTACGAGGAGGGAGGACAACTAACAGAAAAGGTTAGAAGACAGCCATATTCAGTTGTATTGTTTGATGAAATAGAAAAGGCACATCCAGATGTATTTAATATATTATTACAAATACTTGAGGATGGAAGATTGACCGATGGTAAAGGAAAAACTGTAGATTTTAAAAATACAATAGTTATAATGACATCAAATGTTGGGGCAAGTACGATAAAGAAACAGCAGAACCTTGGTTTTGCGGCAAATACAGAAAAGGATAAGGAAAATTCCTATGAAAAGATGAAGGAAAATGTAATGGAGGATTTAAAGAGAACATTTAGACCTGAGTTTTTAAATAGAATTGATGATATAATAGTATTCCATCCACTTGAAGAAAAGGATATAGAAAAGATAGTTGAATTGATGCTGAATAGTGTAATTAAGAGGTTAAAGGATTTAGACATAGAAGTAGAGTATACAGAAGAGGCAAAGAAACATCTTGCAAAGGCTGGATTTGACCCAGTATATGGCGCAAGACCTCTAAGACGTGCAATTACTAAGGCTGTTGAGGATAAGCTATCAGAAGAAATGTTAAAGGGTAATATCAAGAAGGGCGATAAAGTTAAAATGGATGTAAAGGATGGAGAGATTGTATTCGATAAATAAGGGGAGTAAAAATTCCCCTTATTTTTTTATAGTTTATATTTATTTTTTTATAACTTAGTGTAAAATATTAAAATGGATAAAAAAATTTTTGAAATTGTGGAAGTGATATTATGCCAAAGATTAAAACCAAGTTTATTTGTCAAGAATGTGGATATGAATCTCCAAAATGGATGGGTAAATGTCCAGAATGTGGCGTATGGAATAGTTTAGTTGAAGAATTAGAACAAAATAATGATAAAACTTATATAGCTACAACCAATATGATAATGCCTCTTACTGTAGATGAGATAGAAGTTACGGAAGAAGAAAGGTTAAAGACAGGATCAGATGAACTTGATAGAGTTTTAGGAGGAGGAATAGTTAGAGGTTCTTTAATTTTAGTAGGTGGGGACCCGGGTATTGGAAAATCAACCCTTCTTCTTCAGGTATCCAAAAATTTGTCATTAAATGGTTATAAAGTTTTTTATATATCAGGAGAGGAATCAGAAAAACAGATTAAAATTAGAGCACAGAGGTTGAAGGTTAAAGGCAGTAACCTTTACATTGTATCTGAAACAAATCTTGATATTTTAGAGAAGCATATACAAAATTTAAAACCAGATATAATAATAGTTGATTCTATACAAACAATGTTTAAAATGGAGCTGCAATCTGCACCAGGAAGCGTAAGTCAAGTTAGAGAGTCTACGCTTACATTTATGAGAATTGCAAAAGGCCTTTCTATACCAATATTTATAGTTGGACACGTTACTAAAGAAGGAGCAATTGCAGGCCCAAGAGTCTTAGAACATATGGTTGATACTGTCTTATATTTTGAAGGGGAGAGACATCATACCTACAGGGTTATAAGAGCTGTAAAGAATAGATTTGGATCAACAAATGAAATTGGAATATTTGAGATGAAGGGTGATGGATTGAAGGAGGTGCTTAATCCATCAGAGGTTATGCTCTCTGGAAGGCCTGAAGATGTTCCGGGTTCTGCTGTTGTATGTAGCTTAGAGGGAACAAGACCTGTACTTGTTGAGATACAAGCACTAACTTCTGCAACAGCCTTTGGTATGCCAAGAAGAATGGCAACAGGAATAGATTATAATAGAGTAGTTCTTTTAATGGCAGTTTTAGAAAAAAGAGTAGGTATGCAGCTTCAAACCTTTGATGCCTACATTAATGTTGTTGGAGGTTTAAAGTTAGATGAACCAGCCTGTGATTTAGGTATAGTTTGTGCAATTGCTTCAAGTTTTAGAAATATTCCTATTAATTCTAAGACGGTTGTAATTGGTGAATTAGGACTTACAGGTGAGGTTAGAGGAGTAAATTTCATTGAAAAGAGAATATTAGAGGCACAGAAGCTTGGATTTGAAAGGTGCATAATTCCCTATGAAAATATAAAGGCTATAGAGGATAAACTTGACATAAATGTAATTGGAGTTAAAAATATATATGAAGTATTAGAAGAGGTATTAGGGGGATAGTTGATATGAGATATAGAGAAACTGAACTTTTGAATGTTTTAAAGCTAATGGCTCCAGGAACACCCCTAAGGGATGGACTTGAAAATGTCTTAAAGGCAAAGACAGGTGGACTTATTGTCATTGGTGATCAAGAAGAGATTATGAAGATAGTAGATGGTGGCTTTTATATAAACAGTGAATATTCACCTTCGTATTTATATGAGCTTGCAAAGATGGATGGTGCAATTATAATCAGTAGCGATTTAAAAAGAATTCTATATGCAAATACTCAATTAATACCTGATCCAACTATTCCAACAACAGAAACAGGAACAAGACATAGAACTGCGGATAGGGTTGCAAAGCAGACTGGGAATTTAGTTATTGCCATTTCTCAAAGAAGAAATGTAATTACAGTATATAAGGGAAATTTTAAATATGTGTTGAAGGATATAAGTATAATCCTTACAAAGGCTAATCAAGCAATACAGACTCTTGAAAGATATAAACAGGTCTTAGATGAGGCTATGTCAAATCTGTCTGCACTTGAATTTGAAGATTTAGTTACAGCCTACGATGTAACTGTTGCAGTTCAAAGAAATGAAATGGTAATGAGAATTGTGTACGAGATTGAAAAGTATATATATGAGCTTGGTAATGAAGGAAGACTTGTTTCAATGCAGCTTGATGATTTGGCAGATGGAGTAGAAGAAGAGGGTATGCTTCTTATAAAGGATTATGCGGAACGTGATGTTTCAGATGTTCAAAAGGCAATAAGAAGTATTACGTCTGATGATTTAATAGACATAAATGTTGTAAGTAAAGTTTTAGGATATGCACCAGATGCTATGTTTGAAACAATGATATCACCAAGGGGATATAGGCTATTAAATAAAATACCAAAGCTTCCTCAGGTTGTTATTGAAAATATGGTTAAGTCCTTTGGACAGTTTAAAAATATTTTAAATGCTACAATTGAGGAACTCGATGCAGTAGAAGGTATTGGAGAGGCAAGAGCAAGAGCAATAAAGGAAGGATTAAGAAAGATACAGGAACAGGTAATTTTAAACAGAAGAATATAGGGCTAAATATAGCCCTATTTTTTATAGCATTGAAAATTTTCCGAGGGTGGTTATGTTTTTATATTCCTTTAGTAATACATCAAATAAGTTGATGTTTAATGCATCACAGAGTGCAGCAAGATAATATAGTTCTGTTCCAATTTCATCCTCAAGAACTTCGCGGCAGTTATCGCAAAGTTTCCCCTTAATCTGATATGATAGAAGTTTTGAAGCTTCCTCTAAAGAGCAGTCGTCAGGCAGCTTTTGTTTTTCTGCGTCTATCTTAATACAACCACAATTTGTTGCAGACTTTGCAATAGCTCTGTTAATACGAGATTGTGATTCATTAAGTTTGGTCATTATGTCTAAAATACTTTTGTGCCTTATTAATGATTCAGATACGGCATTTTGAAAGTCATCGATTATTATGTCCTTCATATGCTTACACCCCTTTTCTTAATAATTAAACAGGAGGTACAAAGCTTACAATATGTTGGGGTAAACTTTGCTTTAATAATATTATAAATATTCTTACTTTAATGTGTCAAATGTAATGCTTTAATGTATACAATATTTAACATATTAAAAAAGATATTAATATAATGAATTAAGAGGTTTATTTTAAATAAAAGAGGGGTTGCTATGTTTAATATAGGTGATAAAATATATCATCCTAAATTTGGGGCAGGAACTATAGTTAATATAGAAGAAAGGGAGATATTAAAAGAGATAAAAAGATATTATATGATAAAATTCGTAATAGAAGGTATAGAGATTATGTTACCTGTAGATGATAATAGTTATAAAAAGATAAGAAGAGTTATAGAAAAAGAAGAGCTCGAAACAATATTTAACAAAAGGAGTGGATCTCCTAAGAGTCTTCCTCCAAAATGGATAGATAGATTAAAACTATATGAATCAATACTATCTAAAGGCGACCCTTATGAGATGGCAGACATTATAAGAGATATCAATTTTTTATCACAAAAAAAACAGTTATCTAAAAGTGAAGAGAAGGTATTAGAGAATTTTATTTTATTTTTATCCAGTGAAATTTCTATTGTGCTAAATGTATCAATTGACGAAGGGAAGCAAAAAATAATTAATAACTTATTGTCTTAAAATTAATAAAAATATAATAATATTATCTTTTACATTCATTGCTTTTTTTTTATAATTGTTGTATAGTAGATATTAAAATATGGAAAATATATGTAATAGGAGGTGTATAAATGCTAAATAAGATATTCAGATGGCTTTTAACTATATCAGGGCTAATATTAGGGTATGTATTGACGGATATTGTTGTTAAAATCGATTATATCAAGCATTTATTTAATATCAATCCAACATCACTTACAGGAATCATAATTTATATTTTTGGCATTTTATTCATAGGACTAATATTTTATATAATATCACCCTTTATTATTTCTATGGTGTGGAAATTGGTTGAACTATTAGAAGCGGGGTTACAGAAGGTTCCAACTAATGAAATAATAATTGGAGTAGTTGGACTTATTATAGGACTTTTAATAGCAAACCTGCTTATTGGTTCAGTTGCAAGCTTTTTACAGACTAACTCTGTTTTATCAGCAATAGGGAGTGTAATATCTTTAATAGTTAACATTGTTTTTGGTACATTAGGTGTAAATGTAGCAATTAAGAAAAAAGATGAACTTTCAAATGTATTTACATTTATGAAAAAATTTACTAAGGATAAAAAACAGAAGATAGATATAAGACCAAGTCAGCCTAAAATACTTGATACCAGTGTAATTATTGATGGAAGAATATTAGATATTCTAAAGACTGGGTTTATTGAAGGTACTATAGTCATTCCTCAGTTTGTTCTTGAAGAGTTAAGGCATATCGCTGATTCATCCGACAATTTGAAAAGGGCAAGAGGTAGAAGAGGACTTGATATATTAAATGAAATTCAAAAGGAACTTCCTGTAAATGTAGAAATATGTGATAAGGATTTCCCAAATGTAGCGGAGGTTGATAGTAAACTTTTAAAACTTGCAGAAAGTTTAGGTGGTAAGGTTATAACAAATGATTTTAATCTAAATAAAGTTGCAGAGTTTCAGGGTGTACCAGTGTTAAATATAAACGAGCTTGCTAATGCAGTAAAGCCGGTTGTTATACCTGGGGAAGAGATGAATATCCATATCATAAAGGATGGAAAAGAGTCTGGACAGGGTGTTGCATATCTTGATGATGGAACAATGATTGTTGTAGAAGGTGGAAAAAAGTATGTTGGAGAAATAGTTGATGTTGTTGTAACAAGTGTTCTTCAAACAGCAGCAGGAAGAATGATATTTGCGAAACTTAAAAATGCACAGGATAAAGCAGTATAGGAGGAATTATGGTTACAGCACTTATTGTTGCGGCAGGAAAAGGCAAGAGGATGGGATTAGGATATAACAAGCAGTATCTCTTAATAGATGGCAAAGAGGTAATATCAAGAACAATAGACGTATTTGAAGAGGCTGAATTTATAGACAATATAGTTGTGGTAGTTTCAAAGGATGAAATAGAATATTTTAAAGAAAATATTGTTGAAAGATATGGATATAAAAAGATTGAAGCAATAGTATGTGGAGGAGAAGAAAGACAGCATTCTGTATATAATGGTTTAGTTGAATGTAAAAGAAGCGACATAGTGGTCATACACGATGGTGCAAGGCCCTTTGTAAAAAAGGAACATATATTAGAAACAATAAATATGGCAAAAAAATATGGAGCCTCTGCTCTTGCTGTTAAGGCAAAGGATACAGTAAAACTTGTAGAGGGTGATTTTTTTCAACAGACTTTAGATAGAAATAGTATATATTTCATTCAAACTCCACAGACCTTTCAATACCAATTGATTTTAAGGGCCCACGAGTATGCTAAGGAAAAGGGGATCTTTGCAACTGATGATACAAGCTTGGTAGAACAGTTAGGAAAAAAGGTAGCTGTTGTGGAAGGTTCCTATGATAATATAAAAATAACAACTAAGGAAGATATATATTTAGCAGAGCTAATATTAAAAAAATGAAATTTTTCAAAAAAGAAGTTGCAATTTTTGTATGACTTTAATATAATATACTATGTGAAGTAAATAGATTATCGGAAACAACGGCGTTTCCTTATATACACAAAAGTGTATTTAAGGGGCGCCGTATCTTTTTTTGAAGATTAGGAGGGGTTTTATATGGCAAATGGAAAAACTGATTTGAAGCAAGTTTTTGGTGAAAATGTATTCAATGATGAAGTGATGAGGGAGAGATTACCTAAAAATGTTTACAAAGCATTAAGAAGGACAATGGATGAAGGTGTTCCTCTTGACCCATCAGTTGCAGATGTTGTTGCCAACGCTATGAAGGATTGGGCAATAGAAAAGGGAGCAACACATTATACCCACTGGTTTCAACCTATGACAGGAATTACAGCAGAAAAGCACGAATCCTTTTTAAATACTATAAGTGAAGGAAGAGCAATAACTGAGTTTTCAGGTAAATCCTTAATAAAGGGAGAGCCAGATGCCTCATCCTTCCCATCGGGTGGAATTAGAGCAACCTTTGAGGCAAGAGGTTATACTGTTTGGGATGCTACATCCTATGCATTTTTGAAGGAGGACGAGGGCGGATTAACTCTTTGTATTCCTACTGCATTTTGTGCCTATACAGGAGAGGCGTTAGACAAAAAGACACCACTTCTACGTTCAATGGAGGCAGTTTCAAAACAGGCATTAAGAATATTAAGATTATTTGGAAATACAACAGCAAAGAGAGTATTTGCAACAGTTGGAGCAGAACAGGAATACTTTTTAATAGATAAGGACCTTTATCTAAAAAGAAAGGATTTAGTTTTTACAGGAAGAACGCTATTTGGGGCAAAGCCTCCAAAGGGACAAGAACTTGAAGACCATTATTTTGGAAGCTTAAAGGATAGAGTTGCAAACTTTATGAAGGATTTAGACTATGAACTTTGGAAGATGGGTATACCGGTAAAAACAAAGCATAATGAAGTAGCACCAGCACAGCACGAAATTGCACCTATTTTTGAAAATGTAAATATTGCAACAGACCACAACCAAGTTATAATGGATACTTTAAAAAGGGTTGCAAATAGACATAACTTAGCCTGTCTTTTACACGAAAAACCCTTTGCAGGAGTAAATGGTTCTGGAAAGCATAACAACTGGTCGCTTTCTACAAATGAAGGCCAGAATCTTTTTGAACCAGGAAAAACTCCACACGAAAATGCACAATTTTTGATATTTTTAAGTGCAGTTATAAAGGCTGTTGATGAGTATGCTGAGCTTTTAAGGGCATCTGCTGCAAATACAGGAAATGATCATAGACTTGGTGCAAATGAAGCTCCACCTGCAATCATTTCAATGTTTTTAGGAGACCAATTAACAGGAATATTAGAGAATATTGAAAATGGAAATGGAAATGAAAAGAAGGAAAGAGAATATTTAAGAATAGGGGTTAATACACTACCACCACTACCAAAGGATGCAACAGATAGAAATAGAACATCACCTTTTGCATTTACAGGAAATAAGTTTGAATTTAGAATGGTTCCATCATCAGCTTCTATCGCAAACCCAAATGTTGTTTTAAATACAGCAGTTGCAGAAGTTTTAAGTGAAATTGCAGATAGACTTGAAGGGGCAAAGGATTTTGATTCAGAGGTTAATGCAATAGTTAAAGAGATAGTAAAGAATCATAAGAGGATAATATTTAATGGTGATGGATATTCGGAGGATTGGATAATAGAGGCTGAAAGAAGAGGACTTAAAAATATTAAGAATACTGTGGATGCAATTACAGCTTGGATTTCAGAAAAATCAATAAATCTTTTTACAAAGCACGGAGTATTTACAGAAGTTGAGCTAAGAGCAAGATATGAAATAAAGCTTGAGGAATATATAAAGCATATTAATATAGAAGCACGAACAATGATAGATATGGTTAAAAAGCAAATTATCCCTGTAGTTTTAGGTGAAGTTACAAATATTGCAAATTCCATTAATGTAGTTAAGATGGCTATGCCTGATTTAGATTTAACAACTCAAGCTGAGTTATTAAAAGAATTACAGCTCAATTTAAATCTATTAAAGAAGGAAACCTTAGAGCTTGAAGCTGTACTTGAAGAAGCACATAGCTTTAATGGGGATATATTTGAGAAGGCTTGTATATTTAGAGATAGAGTGGCAGAAAAGATGAAGAATGTAAGAGTCTATGGAGATAAATTAGAGACACTAATTGATGAAAATAAATGGCCATTCCCAAGCTATGAAAAGCTGCTATTCTATGTGTAATTTTAAATTAGGGTTTTATTTGTAAAGTTTCTATGCAAAATGCCCACAATGGATTGTAGAAGGTATTTTATATTCCATTGTGGGTTTTTGTATTAAATGAGCTTATCAATTAAAGTTTATTAGTGTATATTTATTATATGTTAAAAGGTTGTTAAAGGATATAAATACTGCTTGGATTTCATTTAGCTGTGTGGTAAAATTTGTATAAATAGGAGGTGTAGTATGAGAATAGGACACGGTTATGATGTACATAGGCTTGTAGAAGGTAGAGAACTTATAATAGGAGGAGTAAAAATACCTTACGAAAAGGGACTTTTAGGACATTCTGATGCAGACGTTCTTTTACACGCTATAATGGATGCAATCTTAGGTGCTGCTGCATTAGGGGATATAGGCAAGCATTTTCCAGATACAGATGAAAGGTTTAAGGGTGCAGATAGTTTAAAGTTGTTTGAATATGTGATTAAGATAATTGAGGAGAAGGGATATAGAGTAAACAACATTGATGCTACAATCATAGCCCAAAGACCAAAGATGGCACCCTATATTGAAGGAATGCGAAAAAATATAGCAGAGGTTTGCAAAGTAAGTATTTATGATGTCAATGTTAAGGCTACAACAGAGGAGGGACTTGGTTTTACAGGTGAGGGCTTGGGAATTGCAGCCCACGCTGTTTGTACTTTAATAAGGGGGGAATAGAATGATAGAGGTAATTGGGTTAACAAAAAAGTTTAAAGAAGTAACAGCAGTTGATAATGTTAGTTTTAAAGTTGATAAGGGTGAGATTGTTGGACTTTTAGGAGAAAATGGAGCTGGAAAAACAACAACTTTAAGAATGATATCTACGATGTTAAAACCAACGTCAGGCACAGCAAAGATTTGTGGATTAGATTTGGTAAATGAACCCGATAAGGTTAGAAAGAAGATAGGAATATTGTTTGGTGGAGAAGTAGGATTATACGATAGGCTGACAGCAAGAGAAAATATAAAGTATTTTGCGGATTTAAGTGGTCTTTCAAGTGAAGAAGCAAACAAAAATATTGAGTTTTTAGCAGAGATGCTTGATATGAAGGAATATATAGATAGACGTGTTGGTAAATTTTCAAGGGGTATGAAACAGAAGGTTGCAATAGCAAGGTCAATTGTTCATAATCCCGATGTTATGCTCTTTGATGAGCCTACAATAGGACTTGATGTATCATCAAGTGCAATAGTTCAGGATTTTATATTAGATTGTAAGAAAAAAGGAAGAGCTATTATATTTTCAAGTCACAGTATGAGGGAAGTTGAAAGGCTGTGTGATAGAGTGGTAATTATACATAAGGGAAGAATTGTGTATGACGGAAAAATCGAAGATTTAAGAAGAGAATATAATGGAGAAGATTTAGAAAAAGTATTTTTAAGATTGGTGGGGGATAAAGATGAATAGTTTGTGGGGAATTGTTTTTAAGAAGGAATTAAAGGATTTATTTAGGGATAGAAAAACAGTTATAATGTCAGTTCTTTTACCTTTGGTGCTTTTTCCGTTACTATTTGGCCTAATAGGTAAAGGGGTTAAAAGTACAACTGAAAAGGTAGCAAAGGAAGTAAAGATAGCCTATATTGGAGAGGAGTCTTCCTTTAAAAATTTCTTAAGTAGTGTACCTAATATAAAGATAGTTGAAACTAAGGACTATCAAGAGGAAGTAAAAAAGGGAACTATATATTTGGCTGTTGTGGTTGAGGAAGATTTTGATGAAAAACTATCACAGGAAAAAATGTCGGATATAAAAATTATATATGATTCAGAGAGTACAAATTCTCAAACAGCATTAGATGTTGTTAAGGATGTTATTAATACATATAAGGATGAGGTTGTGAAAGGAAGACTTGAAAAGAGGGGAATAGATGTATCTATATTAAGTCCTGTTGATGTTAAAAATGAGCCTGTAAATAGAGAAAAGGCAGGTGGAGGAGCTCTTATGTTAACAATGCTTCTGCCACTTTACTTGATTATATATGCAATTACAGGACCTATGGCTGCTGCAGTTGATTTAGGTGCAGGAGAAAAGGAGAGAGGAACTCTCGAACCACTTCTTACAACACAGGCAAGCAGAATGCAGCTATTGTTTGGAAAGCTTTTTGCTATAACTGTTATGGGTATAATAGGAACAACATCATCTTTAACGGGACTCTATATAGCCTTTAAATATTCTATGGATTTTATGGGTGATGTTGGATTAAAAATTTCAATAGGCTCTCTTGTTTTAATCGGAGTTACAGCTATAATACTTAATATGATTTTTGCAGCAGTTGAACTTGCTGTTAGTATATATGCAAGGTCCTTTAAAGAAGCTCAAACCTATTTATCGCCTGTTACAATAATTGGTATGATTGTTGCCTATGGAACCTATATGATGGATGTAAAGAGTGCATCTACAATGATGTTCAATATTCCTCTTGCAAATATTTCGCTTATTATAAAGGAATTTATTATTGGAGTTTATAATCCTATGCACATAGTCATAACATTTGTGTGGGCAATAGTTTATATAATAGCTGCTATTCTATTTGCAAGGTATATGTTTAGTAGAGAAGAAGTAGTATTTAGAACTTGATTTAATGGTTTTAAAGTATGATGCAAAGAAGGTAAGTTTATGACTATTTTTGCTATAATGGCAACTTTGGTTATTGGTATTATTATACTCATTTATCGGGCGATAGCTAAAAAGAAGTGGCTAATGGCAATCGTAATAATACCACTTGCTATTTCTATATTTCAATTATTATATTTACTTTTGATTTAAGCAATTAATGTTTTGTATAAAAGATTAGTGCCAAGAAGTTTTGCTTGTTCTTGGCACTTAATAATTTTATCAATAATGAATTAAATCATCCAATAAATCCTTCATACTTGAGGTAATGTATGAAATTTTGTCCTCAAGTATTTTTTTGCTCTCTAAATAGATATCATCAACTTCAACAAGTTTAAGTTTTGAATCTATGTTATTAAGTTTCCTATAGGCTTGGGTGAAAAGGTTGTTAAGTAGATAACTCTTCATAGAGGGATTAGAGTTGCAAAGGTATAGGCATTTTATAAATCCAAGACTTTGAGAAAAATAAGAAAGAGAAGTTAAATAATCATTGTAGATTTCACGATATATAGGCATAGATTCTTTTGATACTTTAATTCCCTTTAAGTGGTATGAAAGGTTAATAAGAGTTTTTTCAAGGGAGTTCATCTTGAAAATTGGACCTACAAGAGAACGTTCCTTATATTTTGTTTCCAAGGGGAAAACCTCCTAAAATTTATTTTATACTATAAAATATGCAGAAAATATACTTAAGATGTTTTATATCCGTTTCAAATGTGATTTTGGTTTATGTGTTAACTTACAGTAATATTATGTTTGTGTAATGCGGACATAATGAAAAATATTTTTTTAATGCATTGTAAAATATTAGTTATTAAGAGTATTGATGATATATACAATGAAAATGTTAATAAAAATAGTATAATTACTAATAATAGACGAAAATTAATGAATATGAGCTAAAATGCACAAATAAGCGTATAATCTTAATTGAATTTTTTTGTCGAGTATTGTATATTAAAATTAAGATAATTTAAAATTTTTATAGGAATGAGGGAAAAATATGCAAGTTACTTTTGAAATGATTAAAGAGGCTCAAAAAAGATTAGATGGTGTAGTAAGAAAGACAGAACTTGCTAAGTCCTATAGCTTAACTCAATTAACTGGAATGAATGTTTTTCTAAAGGCGGAGAATAGACAAAAGACAAATGCGTTTAAATTAAGAGGTGCCTATAACAAAATAGCAAGCCTAACAGAAGAAGAAAGAAAAAAGGGAGTTATTGCATCATCAGCAGGAAATCATGCACAGGGTGTTGCATATGCTGCAAAGGTTTTTGGTATAAATGCAACTATATGTATGCCAGAGACTGCTCCAAAGACTAAAGTGGAGTCGACTAAATCATATGGTGCTACAGTAGTTCAATATGGACTTGTATATGATGATTGTTATCAAAAGGCAGTTGAAATTCAAAGGGAGACAGGTGCTACATTTGTTCACCCATTCAATGATCCTTATGTAATTGCAGGACAGGGAACTATAGGTCTTGAGATATTAAATGAGTTTAGTGATGTGGATGCTATTGTTGTTCCAATAGGTGGAGGAGGTATTATATCAGGTATAGCAATTGCAATGAAGGAAATAAAGCCAAGTATAAAGGTGATAGGAGTTCAGGCTGAAGTTATAGCATCAACAAGAGCGTCGCTTGATGCAGGGAAAATTGTAACATTGCCAGGTGTAAAATCACTTGCAGATGGTATATCAGTTAAGACTCCAGGGGATTTAACTTTTGATATAATTAAAAAATATGTTGATGATGTAGTTACTGTATCAGAGGATGAAATTGAGGATGCAATTTATAGACTTCTTTCAAAATCAAAGTTTGTAGTTGAAGGGGCTGGTGCTACAACAGCAGCTGCTGTTATAAACGGTAAGGTTAATATGCCAGGGAAGAATGTTGTTTGTGTTTTAACTGGTGGAAATATTGATCCAATGATGCTTGCGAATATAATTCAAAAGAAGAATGCATAAAAGAGCTACAGCTATTGCTGTAGCTCAGGCTGTTGAAAAAGTTATATATTGATTAGCCCCATGAAGGATTTCTTGGGCATCGATTCATTTCGCTAAGCAATTCTAAGCCTTTCTTTGTTTGAAAAAGTCCTACCCTCGCGATGCCATCGTCCTGATGGCCACTCGGCTCGGCACGTCCTGTGCCGAATTACGGACTTTTTCAAAGTCGAAAAGCAATAATTGCTAAAGCTCACGAAAGAGCCCATTGAAATCCATTCATGGGGCTTTTTTCATACTTTAGCTAACGAACAGGTTTGTCAACAATCTGAGCTACAGCTATTGCTGTAGCTTTTTTGATATATGTGTTGAAAAAAAATGAATAAATATATAAAATTGTATTAGTATATAATTTTTACGGAGGTGTACTATGGAAAGAGTTAGATTTGCCCCAAGTCCAACAGGGCATTTGCATATAGGTGGTGCAAGAACAGCACTATTTAACTATCTTTATGCTAAGAAAACTGGAGGAAAGTTTTTGCTTAGAATTGAAGATACAGATTTAAATCGTTCTACTGAGGAATCAGAAAAGGTAATCATTGAAGGATTAAAATGGCTTGGAATTCATTGGGATGAAGGAATAGAGGTTGGAGGAGAACACGGACCATATAGATCAACAGAAAGGGTACATATATACAATCCTTATGTTCAAAGACTTTTAGATGAAGGGAAGGCATATCTATGCTACTGTTCAGAAGAAGAGCTTGAAAGAGAAAGAGAAGAAGCTCTACAAAGAGGAGAAATGCCAAGATATTCAGGTAAGTGCAGACATTTAACAAAAGAGGACAGAGAAAGACTGGAGAAGGAAGGTAGAAAACCTGTTGTAAGATTTAGAGTACCAGAAGATGAACTTATAGTAGTAGATGACCTAGTTAGAGGGAGAGTAGAGTTTAATTCAAACGATATTGGTGATTTTATCATTGTAAAATCAGACGGCATACCTGTTTACAACTTTGCTGTTACAATAGATGATTATTTAATGGAAATAACAACAGTAATTCGTGGAGAAGAACACCTTTCAAATACGCCAAGACAAATTCTTATATATAAGGCATTGGGATTTGATATACCAAAGTTTGCACACGTTTCCTTAATACTTGGAAAAGACAGAACAAAAATGAGCAAACGTCACGGTTCAACTTGGGTAGAACAATATAGAGATGCTGGATATCTTCCAGAGGCTATAATAAATTTCCTTGCATTACTTGGTTGGTCACCTGAGGGAGAAGAAGAAATATTCTCTATGGAAGAACTTGAAAGAATGTTTGATATAAACAGAGTAAGTAAAAATCCAGCAGTTTTTGATATTGACAAATTAAACCATATAAATGGTATTTATATAAGAAATGCAGAACTTGATAGAATAGTTGATTTAGCAATTCCTCATCTTGTTAAGGGAGAATTTATTACAGAGGAATTTGCAAATACAAATAGAGAATGGATATCAAAGATAGTAGATACAGTAAGAGGCGGATTATCTAATGTTTCAGAAATAGTAAATCACGTAGGTATATTCTTTGGTGAAGAAGTTAAATTAGAAAATGAAGAAGCAAAAGAAGTATTAAAGCAAGAACATGTTTCTGCACTACTTGATGAATTTAAGAATATATTATTAGAAACAGAAGTTGTTACTAAAGAAAATGCAAAGGATATAATGAATGAAATCAAAAAGAGAACAGGTGCAAAGGGAAAGGCGTTATTTATGCCTATAAGAGTTGCTGTAACAGGACAAGTGCACGGTCCTGAACTTGTAAATGTTCTTGAAATATTAGGTAGAGATATGTTGATTAAAAGAATTGAATATGTAAAACAAAATTTGCTATAATAAAATAAAAGGCAATGAAGGGAAGAATAAGGAAGTAATCCATTCCAGAGAGTAGCTGTCTTAGGCTGTGAGCAGCTATATGGACACTCCTTTAGTGCGTCCTTGAGCTTTTCTACCGAAATGTTAGTAGGTAGGAACGGTAATTCCGTTATAATTTTGAGTGAGGCTTTTGCCTAATTAGAGTGGAACCACGGAGTGCCCCTTCGTCTCTAAGGAGATGGAGGGGTAAATTTATATAAAAGAGGTGATATTATGGGAATTAAGGTTTTTAATACTATGACAAGACAGAAGGAGGATTTTGTAACTGTAGAACCTAACGTTGTTAAAATGTATGTATGCGGACCTACTGTCTACAATTTCTTCCACATAGGTAATGCAAGAACCTTCATTGTATTTGACACAATTAGAAGATACCTTGAGTACAGAGGTTATCAAGTAAAATTCATTCAAAACTTCACAGATATCGATGATAAGATGATTAAAAGGGCTAATGAAGAGGGTGTTACTGTAAAGGATGTGGCAGAAAAATATATTGGCGAATATTACAAGGATGCAGATGCATTAAATTTAAAAAGAGCAACTGTAAATCCAAGAGCCACAGAATATATAAATGAGATTATAAAGTTTGTAAAGGACTTAGAGGATAAGGGATTTGCCTATGCTGTTGATGGGGATGTTTATTTTGATACAACTAAATTTAAAGAATATGGGAAGCTTAGTCATCAAAGCATAGAGGATTTAGAGGCTGGTGCAAGAATAGAAGTAGATGAAAGGAAGAGAAATCCTATGGACTTTGCACTTTGGAAGGCAAAGAAGGAGGGAGAACCAGCTTGGCAAAGTCCTTGGGGAGAAGGAAGACCAGGTTGGCATATAGAGTGTTCAACAATGGCCTGCTCACTTCTTGGTGAAACAATAGATATTCACGGTGGTGGAGCAGATTTAGTATTCCCTCACCACGAAAATGAGATAGCCCAGAGTGAAGCAAGAAATGGAAAACCATTTGCAAGATATTGGATGCACGCTGCGTATTTAAATGTAAATAATCAAAAGATGTCAAAATCACTAAACAATTTCTTCACTGCAAGAGAAATACTTGAAAAATATGATGCAGAAGTAATTAGAATGTTTATGCTATCTGGGCACTACAGAAATCCAATAAACTTCAGCCTCGATTTATTAGAACAGGCAAAGGCTGGTCTTGAAAGGATTTATAACTCGATATCAAATCTTGAACATGTTATTGAAGTTTCAAAGTATGATGCAATGAAGGAAGAAGAAAAGACATTTAGCTTAAAACTTGATGAATATAGAAATAGATTTATTGATGTTATGGATGATGATTTTAATACTGCCGATGCGATTTCTGTTATATTTGATATGGTAAGAGATATAAATAGTAATATTAATCTTGAAAGTTCTAAAGAGATTGCAAAGAAGGCACTGGATTTAATAAGAGAACTTGGTTCTCCTCTTGCAATACTTCAAAAAAATACAAAAGAATCTTTAGATGAAGAAATAGAAAGGCTTATCGAAGAGAGACAAAAAGCAAGAAAGGAGAAAAATTTTGCCCTTGCAGATAAAATAAGGGATGATCTTAAGGCAATGGGAATAATATTAGAGGACACACCACAGGGTGTAAGGTGGAAGAGGATGTAGATAGGGGCCTTAAGGCCCCTTCAGGCTGTTGAAAAAGTTATATATTGATTTGCCCCATGAAGGATTTCTTGGGCATCGCTTCATTTCGCTAAGCAATTCTAAGCTTTTCTTTGTTTGAAAAAG
>NZ_AXAA01000018.1:0-5581 GCF_000472625.1 Caloramator sp. ALD01 | reverse complement strand
GCGATGCCATCGTCCTGATGGCCGCTCGGCTCGGCACGTCCTGTGCCGAATTACGGACTTTTTCAAAGTCGAAAAGCAATAATTGCTAAAGCTCATGAAAGAGCCAATAGAAATCCTTTCAAGGGGCTTTTTTATACTTTAGCTAACAAGTGGTTTTGTCAACAATCTGATAGGGGCCTTAAGGCCCCTTATTTAGATTATAAAAGTAATGTATGAAAATAATGAACCGATAAACATACCAGCTAATACATCTGTTGGATAGTGGACGCCAAGGTAAACTCTTGAGAGTCCAACTAAAAGGGCAAGTGAGATAAATAAAAAGGATAAATGAGGAAGGAAGAAGGCTAATGTTGTAAAGACTGAAAAGGCAGCTGTTGTATGTCCAGATGGGAATGAGTAATCCTTAAGTTCTATATTAAAGGTTGAAAAATCTTTAATAATCCAACAGGGCCTTTGTCTTGAAAAGGCTTTTTTTATAAAATGTACACATATATGGCTTGTAGATAGCGATATTAGGCAATTTTTACCACATTCTTTCAAATAGGCATTTCCAAATAACATAAGCAAAACAGGCATCATAATAGTAAAGACTGGTCCACCAAGATGGGTTACTATTGGCATCAACTTGTCAAAAAGTTTTCGTTTGTATATTATATTAAAAGCATATAAAATTCTAATATCGTTTTCAAAGATAAAAGATTTTACTCTTTTCATATTAACCTCCAAATATTTTTATTAATATAATAATATATTTTTGTTATAATGGTGTAAAGTTAATATTAAATAAGATTAAGAAAGGGAGCATAAAATGTTAAATATTGACAAGTATATAGGACTTAGTGAAAGGGAAGTAGGACTACTTAACCCTATTATTTGGGCATATATTGGAGATGCGGTATATGAGATGTTTGTAAGAAGCCATCTTATTACAAAGGGTATAGTAAAGCCAAATCAAATTCATAGAGCTTCAATTATGTATGTAAAGGCTTCAAATCAAGCACAGTTTTTAAGGGAAATTGAACCTATTCTTACAGAAGAGGAACTTGATATAGTAAGGAGAACAAGAAATGCAAAGGTTGGACACGTTCCTAAAAATGCAAATTTGTTTGATTATAAGATGGCTACAGCCTTTGAAGGGCTTATAGGATATCTTTTTTTAACAAGAAGATATGAAAGACTTGACGAAATTATAGATATTACGTTAAATAGAATTAATATGTGAGGGATGGTGCTTTTATGGAATCAAAATTAAAAGTTAAGCTTTTGGCCTATACTCCTGATGCTGAAAAAATAGTGGCTTCAGCTGCGAAGTTGTGTTATAGTGCAGTTGGGGTTGAAGAAATTTCTAAAAAACTTGATGATGAATCAACACAGAAGTTTTTAAATATGCTTATGTCTTTAGGACACGAGTCTCCTATAGAACACATAAGTTTTACTTTTGCGATAGAGGGTATATCAAGAGCCTGCAGTCATCAGCTTGTAAGACATAGAATAGCTTCATATTCACAACAAAGCCAAAGATATGTTAGGCTTAATCAATTTGAGTATGTTATTCCTCCAGCAATTGCACAGAATGAGGAGGCATTGAATTTATTTATAGAGGCAATGAAGAAGGATCAAGAATACTATGACAAAATTGCGGCTATATTAAAGGAGAACCATAAAAAAAGATTAATTGAAGAGGGAGAAGATGAAAAGAGTGCTGAAAGAAGGGCTGAAAAGATGGCGATTGAAGATGCACGCTATGTTTTTCCAAATGCCTGTGAAACTAAGATTGTTGTTACAATGAATGCAAGAACGCTCTTAAATTTCTTTAATCATAGATGTTGCACAAGAGCACAATGGGAAATAAGACAGGTGGCGGATGAAATGTTAAAGCTTGTAAAACAAGTGGCACCAACTATATTTAAGTATGCAGGCCCATCCTGTGTAAAGGGTGTTTGTAAAGAGGGAAGTATGAGCTGTGGTAAACAAAAGGAGATTAGGGAAAGATATTTACAAAACATATAAAGGAGAGAAAGATTATGGATAAAAAAAAGAAGAAATCTGATTTTAAAAATGAAAATATGGAAAATATAGTTGAAGGGAAAAATCCTGTTATAGAGGCTTTAAAATCAGAAACTACAGTAGAAAAGATTTATATTGCAAAGGGTTTATCTCAAGAAGGGCCTATGAAACTCATAAATGCGTTAGCAAAGGAAAAGGGAATTCCTGTTATTGAAGTTGATAGAAAAAAGCTTGATGATATGTCTGTAATTAATGTTCATCAAGGGGTTATTGCACAGGTATCTCCTTATAAATATTCAACAGTAGATGAGATTTTAGAATATGCAAAAAATAAGGGTGAAGAACCCTTTGTAATATTGCTTGATGAAATTGAGGACCCCCATAATTTGGGTTCCATTATAAGGTCTGCTAATGTATTTGGTGCCCACGGAGTTATAATTTTAAAAAGAAGATCTGCATTAGTTACACCTACTGTTATAAAGGCATCTGCTGGGGCAGCAATGCACACAAAGGTTGCTAAGGTTACAAACTTAACTCAAACTATAAAGGAATTAAAGGAAAAGGGACTTTGGATAATAGGAACAGATATGGATGGCGAGGTAAGCTACAAAACAAATCTAAAGGGACCTATTGGACTTGTTATTGGAAGTGAAGGTAAGGGTCTTTCAAGGCTTGTTAAAGAAAATTGCGACGTAATTGTAAAAATACCAATGATGGGGGAAGTCAATTCCTTAAATGCGTCTGTTGCAGCAGGAGTTGTTATGTATGAAGTTATAAGACAGAGGGGAATATAAGGTGGAGTTTACAAGATATATGTTTGTAGATGGCTACAATGTTATAAATCAATGGAAGGTTTTAAAAAGTATTAAAGATGAAAATTTAGATTATGCAAGAGATAAACTTATTGATCTATTACAGGAGTATTCTGTTGTAAAAAATACACACATAATAGTTGTATTTGATGCACATCTTAAAAAAGGTAACATAGAGAGTAGACAAATGGTGGGGAGTATTGAGGTGGTATATACAAAAGAGGGTGAAACTGCCGATTGCTTTATAGAAAGAAATGTAGCTAAGTATTCAAAAAAAGGTCAGGTTTATGTTGTAACTTCTGATTACATAGAACAGAGAATAGTACTTCAGATGGGTGGTGTACGAATTACACCATTAGAGCTTTGGTGGGAGATAGAGTCTTTAAAAAAGGATGTTTACAAAAAGTCGAATGTTAGCTATAAAGATAAAACAATAACACTTGCTGATGTTTTAGATGATGAGATTTTGGAAAAACTTGAAAAAATGCGTCGAAAGCGTTGAAAATACTTGATTTGTGGAAGATTTAGCATTATAATTTAATTTAGTTAAGGCCTTTGATTTAGGGGGGGTTAAATTGAGTTATAATGTAGCTACACAAAATAAAATGTTGAAATATATTGATATGGTGGATGAAGAAATTGTTGAACTTGCCAAAAAGGGGGATACTAAAGCCGAGGAATATTTAATTAATAAATATAAAAATTATGTTAAATCAAAGGCTAAGAGTTATTTTTTGGTAGGTGCTGAAAAGGAAGATTTATATCAAGAGGGTATGATAGGTCTATATAAAGCGATTAGAGATTTTAGACCCGAGACTCTTGCTTCATTTAGGGCTTTTGCTGAAATATGCATAACAAGACAAATAATAACAGCAATTAAAACGGCAACAAGACAGAAACATATTCCTTTAAATAGCTACATATCTCTAAATAAACCTGTTTATGATGAAGAATCAGACAGAACTCTTATTGACGTTTTATCTACGATATATGTGTCAGACCCAGAGGAACTTATAATAAGCAGGGAACAGAGAAAAAAGATTGAAAGAAGAATGAGGGAAGTATTAAGTGATTTAGAGCTTGAGGTTTTAAGAAGTTATCTTAATGGAAAGACCTATCAGGAGATTGCCTGTGATTTAGATAGACATGCAAAATCCATCGATAATGCACTTCAAAGGGTAAAAAGAAAAATAGAGAAGCTATTAACAGAGGATTAATTATAATATTGACATATTTTTTTAAAGAGTGTACAATATAATACTGAAGTGTATTCTGAGCTTTGCCCATGTAGCTCAGTAGGCAGAGCGTCACCTTGGTAAGGTGGAGGTCGTCGGTTCAATCCCGATCATGGGCTCCATTATTTTACTTTTATGAAACACCAGGGTAAGTTTTTCTGTTAGACATATCGCCCCATTTAAAAATGGGCGAAAAAATAAAGTAGGGTATGAACAACCCGAAGTTACGCCTGTGGAGATTAAGAATCTGTGAAGCAGGAACCCAAAAAGGGAAGTTCAAATTTTGCTATATTTAAAACTATACATAAAGGAGGAGAAGAGAAATGGCAAAGGCACATTTTGAGAGAACCAAGCCACACGTAAACATAGGAACAATAGGACACGTAGACCACGGTAAGACAACACTAACAGCAGCAATAACAACAGTATTAGCTCAATACGGAAGAGCACAAGCAACAAAGTATGACGAAATAGATAAGGCACCAGAAGAAAAGGAAAGAGGAATTACAATCAACACAGCACACGTTGAATATGAAACAGAAACAAGACACTACGCACACGTTGACTGTCCAGGACACGCTGACTACGTAAAGAACATGATAACAGGAGCAGCACAAATGGACGGAGCAATCCTTGTAGTTAGTGCAGCAGATGGTCCAATGCCACAAACAAGAGAGCACATACTACTTGCAAGACAAGTTGGTGTTCCATACATTGTAGTATTCCTAAACAAGGCAGATATGGTAGACGACCCAGAACTAATCGACCTTGTAGAAATGGAAATTAGAGACCTACTAAACGAATATGAATTCCCAGGAGATGACACTCCAATCGTAGTAGGATCAGCACTACAAGCACTTGAATGTGGATGTGGAAAGAAAGAATGTCAATGGTGTGGAAAGATATTAGAGCTAATGGATACAGTAGACAGCTACATTCCAACACCAGAAAGAGATAGAGATAAGCCATTCCTAATGCCAGTAGAAGACGTATTCACAATAACAGGAAGAGGAACAGTTGCAACTGGTAGAGTAGAAAGAGGGGTACTAAAGGTAGGAGACGAAGTAGAAATCGTAGGACTATCAGATGAAAAGAAGAAGACAGTAGTAACTGGAGTAGAAATGTTCAGAAAGATACTTGATATGGCAGAAGCAGGAGACAACATAGGAGCACTTCTAAGAGGTATAACAAGAGACGAAATCGAAAGAGGTCAAGTACTTGCAAAGCCAGGATCAGTAAACCCACACAAGAGATTTGAAGGTCAAGTATACGTATTAAAGAAAGAAGAAGGTGGAAGACATACTCCATTCTTCAACGGATACAGACCACAATTCTACTTCAGAACAACAGACGTTACAGGTTCAATTAAGCTACCAGAAGGCGTTGAAATGTGTATGCCAGGAGACCACATCAACATGGAAGTTGAACTAATCACTCCAATCGCTATGGAAGAAGGATTAAGATTTGCTATCCGTGAAGGTGGAAGAACTGTAGGTGCTGGTGTTGTTGCTAAGATTTTTGAATAAT
>NZ_AXAA01000017.1:0-64143 GCF_000472625.1 Caloramator sp. ALD01 | reverse complement strand
TTGATATACCATATACAAATGCTTGTACTGAAGGCTTTAATAACAAAATTAAAGTTATTAAAAGAAATGCCTTCGGCTTTAAAAACTTTGATAGGTTTAGAAATAGAATTCTTCATTGCTGTAATTAAAGTAAATTATAATACCAAATTTTAGAAAACCAACTCCCGTTGGTCTTTTTGTCCTGCAATTTTTTGCAGGGGACTCTCCCCCATCCAACCTATCTTTATAAAATCACTCTCAAACAAGAAAGGACAGGCATTCTAATTGAATACCCGCCCCAACAATTGACAAAGAGCCCTTTTAATACCCTGTTCGTGGCACCCTAAATTAATTATTCATCCTTCTTCATACAGTGTGGACAAGGATAATAAAAGGGATGGTCTAAAAGTAATGAAGCTTCATTTAGTGAGCTATACATATCAATAGCCTCTTTATCAATGCTATCAATATTACATTCTGTTTTTTCATTTAATAAATCGTGTAAAGTCTTTTTTTCTATATCATATAGATATCTTTTACCATAGTAGGGTTCTTCGTATCTTCTCATCCTCTTCACTCCTTAAAATCAAGCACCATTTGTGCTATGTTGTTTGAGTGGTCACCTATTCTCTCTATGTTACTAATTAAATCTAAGAATATTGTACCACTTGCAGTTAAACATACACCCTTGTTTAATCTATCTATATGTTCATTTCTAAGTTGCTTTTCCATTATATCTATTTTTCCTTCAGCCTCAAGAACCTTTTGTGCTAATCCAAAATCAAAATTCTTAAGGGCTTCTATTGATGAATCTACTGCATATTTTGCAACATCATATATTTCGTGAAGTTCCTTTATTGCATCTTCTGAAAATGCTAATTTATTATCAACTCTATATTGTGCAAGTTCTGCTATGTTATCAGCGTGGTCACCTATTCTCTCAATGTCATTTACAACGTGGAATAGGGAAGTTACAATTTCTGAATCGTGCTCAGAAAGAGAAGTATTAGATAGTGCCACCATAAAGGCTGTTATTTCTCTTTCAAGGAAGTTTATTACCTGTTCAACCTCAAATACTTTATTTATAAGTTTAGTGTCCTCATTGAAGAAGGCTTCCATAGATCTTGTTAAATTTTCTGAAGCGATTTGTCCCATCCTTGAAACTTCCTTAATAACTTGACCAACTGCTATTGAAGGTGTTTCAAGTAGTCTTGAGTCTAAGTGTTCTAATGTCATTGCAGTTGCTTCCTTTTCTTCACCAGGAATTAACCACTTAACCCATTTAACAAGTAGAGGTATAAATGGTGCTTGAATTATTACGTTTGTTAAATTAAATATTGTATGGGCATTAGCAATTTGTCTCTTTATATCGCCACCAAGTATAGGGATTAGCTTTACTACTACAGGTAAAATAGACATAAAAATTATAGTACCAATTATATTAAATGAAAGGTGTATAAATGATGCTCTTCTTGCGTTTTTACTTGCCCCAATGCTTGCAAGCATTGCCGTAACACAGGTACCAATGTTATCACCAAATAGTATTGGAAGAGCAACATTAAGAGGTAGTGCATTAATTCCAGCAAGAGCTTGAAGAATACCAATTGTAGCACTACTACTTTGAACAACTGCTGTCATTCCAAGTCCTACAAATACTCCAAGTATTGGGTGAGTACCTAAGGTTATAATTAGATTTCTAAACCCATCCATCTGAGCAAGTGGCTTCATTGAGTGTTCCATCATTTTCATACCAACAAATAGAACACCAAAACCAAATACAATCTCACCAATATCTTTAGTTTTCTTCTTATTTGAGAACATAAGCATTGCAGCACCAATAGCAAGTATTAGAGGTGCAATATCAGTTAGCTTAAAAGCAATAAGCTGTGCAGTCATTGTAGTACCAATGTTTGCACCCATTATAACTCCTGCTGCTTGATATAGATTCATAAGTCCTGCATTAACAAAACCAACTGTCATAACAGTTGTAGCAGATGAACTTTGGATGATTGCAGTAACAACTGCACCTACAGTAATTGCAAGTATTCTGTTAGTTGTTAGAACTTCAAGTATTCTTTTAAGTTTTTCTCCTGCAGCCTTTTGAAGTCCGCCTCCCATCATATGCATACCATAGACGAAAAGACCAAGGCCACCTAATAGTTCAAAGACCATTTTAGCGTTCATAATATACCCCCATCTTTAACATTATTAAACGCGTAAATAAAAAGATTTTTACGCGTCCATTTTCGACAATATAATCTTTTAAAGTGTATTTTTCAACACACGTTGTACATTATAGTTAATCAATGTTAATTCTGTGTTAAGTTTATGTTAACAAAACAAAACATTTAACCTGTTCATAAAATAGGATTAACAAGAACTTAACAACATCCTATATTAATTATACATTTGAATAAATACTTTTAAAAGTATAAAATTAAATAGGGGTGATTAATTTGTATTTAAAGGAGATAGAATCATTTAAAAATAGAATAATATCAGAAATCAGTATAGATGAAAGGTGTGCAAGTTATGTAGATTTTCCAAAGAATATATCGGATGAATTAAAGGAGTTTTTAATTAAAAGAGGTTTTACAAAACTTTACTCACATCAAAGGGAGATGTTTGAACATTCAAAGCAGGGTGAAAATGTTATTATAACAACCCAAACAGCAAGTGGAAAAACTTTAAGTTTTTTACTTCCAGTAATAGATGAAATACTTAAAGATAATAAAACAAGAGCTATATTTGTATATCCTACAAAGGCTCTTGCAAATGACCAGTTTAGAAACATTCTTCCCTTTATTGAGCATTTTGGAGAAGATAGAATACAAGCAGGTATATACGATGGGGACACACCCCCTAATGAAAGAACAAGGATTAGAAAAACAGCAAATATAATCCTAACAAACCCTGAAATGTTAAATTCAGCATTTTTACCTAATCATAGTCTATATGGGTTTAACCACGTTTTTTCTAAGTTAAAGTTTTTTGTTGTAGATGAACTTCACGTTTATAGAGGAGCCTTTGGTTCTCATATGGCAAATATAATTAGAAGACTAAAAAGAGTTTGTAAATACTATAGGTCAAACCCTCAATACCTTTTTAGTTCAGCAACAATAGCAAATCCAAAGGAACTTGCAGAAACATTAACTGGTGAAGAATTTTATCACGTTAAGAAGGATGGTTCGCCATCCCATAAAAAACACATTTATATTTGGCAGCCCCCGTATGTTAGAGATTCTGAATATCGAAAGACTCCAGAGGAAGAGGCTGCAGAGATTATACCTGATATGATTCAAAATGGAAGAAGATTTATAACATTTTGTAAAAGTAGGCGTGAAGTTGAGGTTGTTTTAAAGGAAACGCGTGATAAGTTAGCAAATGTTGAATATATACCAAGCCTTCTTGATTTGACAGATAAGATAGCAGGATATAGAGGAGGATATAAAAAGGAAGAAAGAAAGGATATAGAAAAAAGGCTTGTTAAGGGAGAAATTAATGGTGTAATAGCAACAAATGCTTTAGAACTTGGAATAGATATAGGGGATATTGATATTGTAATATGTTCTGGTTTTCCAGGAACTAAGGCATCCTTTTGGCAGCAGGTAGGACGTGCGGGAAGGCGTAAAGAAGCTGTCGGCATACTAATACTTGATGTTGGCCCAATTGACCAATATATAGCGGTAAATAGCGAATTTTTATTAAAGACAGGTGTAGAAAATGCAGTTTTAGATAAGAATAATCTTTTTATTCAACTTGCCCACGTAAGAGCAGCTGCAGCAGAATTACCACTTACTCTTGATGATGCAGAACTGTTTCCTGATATAGCAGAGATAATACCTGTTCTTTTAAAGGCAGGAGAGCTAAAAAATGATGGTGGAATATTTACTTGGATAGGAAAAGAACATCCTGCAGGAGATTTTAGCCTAAGAAATATTTCAAGGGATATTTATAAGGTTATAAACAAAGTAAATGGAGAAATGCTAACAGAGATGGATGAGTATCAGGCCTTCCACGAAGTATATGAAAAGGCTATATATATGCACGATGGAGTTCAATATATGGTAGAGAAGCTTGATTTGGTGAATAGAATAGCAACAGTTTTTCCAATAGAAGTTAATTATTTTACTGTTCCCTTTACAGACACAATGGTAAATATAATAAAGGAGTTTAAAAGTGTTGATTTTGCAAGGACTACCGCAACCTTTGGTGACGTTTTAATTAAAGAGGCAGTTGTTGCATATAAAATGATACAGTTCCACAATAGGCAAAACTTAGGATTTGAATCAATAAAGGATAACCTATTTACCACTCTTGAGACTGAAGGGCTTTGGTATTTAATACCGAATGATGTTGATGAAGTTTTAAACCTCTATACGGAATTTAATTATTATAACGGTATTAAACATTCACTTCTTACTGCAGCAAGAATAAGAACAATGGCAACGGCTGAGGATATTGGAGCAACTATGTTTAACACAGTTGAAAAGGATGGAGAAATAAAAAGGGCCTATGTTATATTATATGATTTATATCCAGGTGGATTGGGATTTACAGAGAAGGCCTTTGATTTTGCAAAGGATATTTTAGTTGATGCTATAAATTTGGTTAGAAATTGCAAATGCAAGGATGGATGTCCTGCCTGTGTAGGTGATTATCATTTGGATAAAAAGATGGTTCTATGGGCACTTGAGGGTATGATGAAGCAGGTGGAGGAGAGCCCTAAAGTAACTAAGAAGGTTAAAGAGGTTGTTGTAGAAGAAAGTAAATATTTTAAATTAGAAGAGCTTCAATTTAAATGGAATGATTTTAGAAATTTCTTAAAATCAAGAAGTGAATCCTTTTTAGGATTCTTTAATATAGTAGATGAAGTTGAAGTTAGAGGTAATGTACTAATTTTAAACGTTACATCTGATTTCTTTAGACAATGGATAATGGATACTTTAAATAAGGCAAAGATTGAAAATATAATAAAAAGATATGTAGAGGTTAGAGATAATTTTTCAATAGATGTTAATGTAATTAAATCAGAAAGCAAAATAGATAAAATTATACGTAGGTATGATGATTTAGTTAGGTAGGTGAGAATTTGACAAGTCTATTTGATAAGTTAAATAGCTTTCAAAGAAGGGCAGTTGAGGCAGATGAAAAGTATGTAGCATTAAGGGCAAGTGTAGGAAGCGGAAAAACAACGGTTATAGTCTATAGGGTATTGTATCTTCATCTTATAAAAAAAGTACCGTTAAATAAAATTATGGTGGTTACCTTTACAAATAAAGCAGCAGAGGAGTTAAAGGAGAGGCTTAAAAATAATATAGATGAGGAAATAAAATATATAGGTACCTTCCATAGCATTGCAAACAGGATATTAAGAGAAAATGTGGATATAGATAGATATGGTTATACCAAAGATTTTAAAATAATAACCTGTGAAGAGGCTGGAGAGATATTAAATAATATAGTAAAAGAGGGGAGGTTAAATATAAAATACAAATCTAAAATACAAAAAAGAATAGAAGAATTTAAAAATGGTAATCTACTTTATGCTAATATGAAAAAGGAAGACGATATCGAAAAGCTCTATGAAGAATATAAAAGGGTTAAGAAGGAAAAAAACATAATGGATTATGAGGATTTAATTATAAATTGCTGTGACTTTTTAAATGAAGAATTAGATTTTGAACATATAATAGTAGATGAATTTCAGGATACTGATTATATGCAGCTAAAACTTATAGAAAAGATTGCAGGAAAAAGAGGGAGTATATTTGTTGTAGGAGATCCAAATCAAACTATATACTCCTTTAGAACAGGAACAAAAAATATATTTAATTCTTTTATAGAGAAATATAATGCAAGAACCTATGATCTTCCTATAAACTACAGGTCAACAAGAACAATAACGGAGGCAGCAGCAGCTTTAATAGGTGAAAAAATACATTGTGAAAGGGAATATGGAGAACCAATCAAGATAACAAGCCATTATGATGCCTTTAATGAAGCCAATTATATATTAAGAAGAATAAAGGAATTAAAGGAAAATGGAGTAAACCTTAAGGATATTGCTGTGCTTTTTCGAAGACAGGTGCAGGGAGAGCTTCTATATGATGTATTGAGCCGTGAAGTTGAGTGTGAATTTATAAAGGGAATAGAAGTAGAACAAAATATGATAAATAGGGAATCTGTAAAGCTACTTACACTTCATTCCTCAAAGGGATTAGAGTTTAGATATGTTTTTATAGTTGGGGTAAATGAGGGGAATATACCAATATCAACCAAAAGAGAGATTGAAGAAGAGGAACTCAGGCTTTTCTTTGTTGGAGTTACAAGGGCAAAGGAAGCTCTTGAGATATCTTATATAAAAAGTCCGTCCTATTTTGGGTTTAAGGGATATAAGAGTCAGTATATATCTATGCTTCCTAAAAATCTTTTATTGGAACAGGATAGTAACTCAAAATATACTTTAAATGAAATTTATGATATGTTAAGATTAGAAAAAGAAAGGAAAAACATAGAAAAAAAGGTTACGCACAAAAAATATGGAGAAGGGTTAGTAATATATGAGGATGATAATATTTTAAAGGTTAAATTTGATTCCTATGGAGAGAAGGAGTTTTTAAAGTTGTTTTGTCAAGGAGAATTTATTTAAGGGGGAATTTGTGTGGGAGAATTTAAAAATAACAACGAATTAAATGATGAACCAATTAGGCTTGGTTTTAAGGATGTGCTTGCTATGACAATCGCAGCAATTGAAGTACTTTTGCCAATTGCACTTTTATTTGCAGGTATAATGGGTATAGTATTTTTTATTCTATTGAAGTTTTGGATTAAGTAGGGAGGAATTAGATGCACTTTTTGAAGGAGAGATTAAAAGGTATTTATCAAAATAACAAATTATTTTTTTTGGCAGTATTTTTACTATTTATTAAAAGTATATCCATTTTAGCATATATAGTAACTGATACAAAGAGTTTTGCCATTTTTTACACAATAGGCTGTATACCATCATACCTATTATATTTCTCATATATTGTCATTTTGATGTCATTTTATTTTCTATTTAGAGGGAAGTTTAAAGTTTACTATTTGTTTTGCATAAATTTTTTTGTTACTATATTGTTTTTAATTGATATTTGGTATTTTAGAGGCTTTGGCAGTTTTTTATCAGTACATTCATTGATGCAGACTGGAAATTTATATAATTTATCAGATAGTATAAAATCTCTAATAAAGTTTTATGATTTATTTTTGTTTTTGGATATTTTAGTATTATTCTATTTTTATAAAAAACAAGAGGTAAATGTATCTAAAAAGAGTGTACAAGCTAAAGCATTTACCATTTCATTGTTAGTTTCAATTATTTTTATAATAGAACCAGTGGACGCAAAGATTTTATTTAACACTAAAAAACAAGCAATATATCAGATGACATATTCACCAAAGGTTACGATATCCAATTTATCACCAATTGGATATCACGTTTTTGACGTATTCAATTATATAAAAGAATGTAGGCATATAGAACTTACAGAACAGGAAAAGATGGATATAAAGGAATGGTTTAATAAAAAAGAAAATATAGAAGGGGAAAATGAATATAAGGGTCTATTTAAAGGTAAAAATTTGATTTATATACAGGTCGAATCCTTAGAGAACTTTGTTATAAATAAAAGCGTTAATGGAAAAGAGATAACACCTAATTTAAATAGACTTTTGAAAAATAGCATCTATTTTAATAATTATCACGAACAGACGCATAATGGTATTAGTTCAGATGGAGACCTTATTGTAAATACTTCGTTATTTCCAGTTAGGAGAGGAAGTACATTCTTTAGATATCCAGATAATACCTATAATTCTTTACCTAAAATATTAAAAAAATATGGTTATTATACCCACGCAATACATTCAGATAAAGGTCCCTATTGGAATTGGATGAGGGCATTATATTCAATAGGATTTGATAAGTGTACAGATGAAACAAGTTTTAATGTTGATGAGAAGATAGGTTTAGGATTAAGTGATGAATCCTATTTGAAACAGATAGTTCCATTAATTAAAACTCAAAGACAGCCCTTTTACACCTTTATTGTAACATTAACAAGCCATATGCCCTTTAATATTGATGAAAAATATAGGGGTTTAAATTTAAACAAAGAACTTAATGAGTCATATTTGGGTGGATATTTTGAAAGCATTCATTATACAGACAAATGTTTAGGAATGTTTATCGATGAACTTGATAAACAGGGACTATTAGATAATACAGTTGTTGTAATATCAGGTGATCACGAGGGGGTTCATAAGTATTATCAAAATAGTATAGAAAATCTAAGCCAAAAAGAGGATTGGTGGCTTGTTAATAACAAAGAGATACCTCTCATAGTGTACCATAAAGGAATGGAGCAAAGGACAATTGATACAATTGGTGGACAAGTTGACCTTTTACCAACAATATGTTATCTGCTTGGAATAGAAAGCAGAGAATATCAAGATACTGCAATGGGTAGAGTTTTACTTAACACTAATTTAAATTTTACAGTATTAGATGATGGAAGGGTTATTGGAGAAGTAGATGAAGAAATAAAGAGGCACGCACTAAAGGGAATTGAAATTTCCGATAAAATCATAAGCTCAAATTATTTTAAACAAAGATAAGGGCAAAGCCCTTATCTTTTATAATAAAGTAATTCCTAATTCACTACACTTTTTTACTACGTCTTCTGGCCAAACAGATGATTGAACTTCACCAATATGAGCCTTTCTTAAAAAGAACATACATATTCTTGACTGACCAATTCCTCCACCCACTGTAAATGGAAGCTCTTCCTGTAAAATCATTTTATGGAATGGCATCTCTAATCTTTCACTGCAATTACACTTTTCAACTTGATAAAGTAGAGCATCCTTATCTACTCTAATTCCCATAGAAGACAATTCAAAGGCACAGTCTAAAACTGGGTAGTAGAATATTATATCACCATTTAGTTTCCAATCATCATAATCAGGAGAGCGTCCGTCGTGTTTTATACCTGATTTTAAATAATCTCCTATCTGCATTAAGAAAATTGCCCCATACTTTTTACAGGCTTCATATTCCCTCTCCTTTGGTGAAAGTTCTTTATACATATCTTCAAGTTCCTGTGTTGTAATAAATGTTATTTCTTCAGGTAAAATAGGTGTAATATGGGGATACAAGCTGTAAACATAAAGTTCAGTTTGCTTAAACACGCTATAAATATCTTTAACTATTTGTTTTAATGTTTGAGTGTTTCTTTGTTCCTTTAGAATTATTTTTTCCCAGTCCCACTGGTCAACATATATTGAATGAAGTGCATCAAGTTCCTCATCGCGTCTTATTGCATTCATATCAGTATATAGGCCTTCTCCAGGTTTGAATCCATATCTTTTTAGAGCATACCTTTTCCACTTTGCAAGGGACTGAACAACTTCAAGTGTTTCTTCTTTTATATCGTAGGCGTCAAAGGATACTGTTCTTTCAACTCCGTTTAAATAGTCATTTAAGCCTGTTGACTTTTGAACAAATAGTGGAGCAGAAACTCTTGTTAAGTTAAGCTTTTGAGATAAAGCAGATTCAAAGTAGTCCTTTAATCTTTTTATTGCAATTTCAGTTTCCTTTAAATCAAGTGTAGGTTTATAATCATAGCATACCTTCCATTCCATAATAGTTCCTCCTTAATAAAATTTATTTATATGTATGTAGCGCTACAAAATTACAAAATAAAAAACCCTTCATCCCTATAATGGGACGAAAGGTTAACTTCCGCGGTACCACCCAAATTGGTATAAAACCCACTTTCAGTACGGAGAAAAACTCGATACTGTACTCCTTTTAACGGTAGAGTAATCCGCCCAAGTCTACTCTCATTTAAATGATTTCGGTTGGGAGCTTAGGGATGTTCTTCAATATAGGCATCGTACTGGTCTTCCACCGTCACCAGCTCGCTTTAACTACTTCCTATATCTACTCTTCCCCTCATCGCTTTTTATTAATTATAAAATGAAATTTTATATATGTCAACATTCAATTTTTAAAAAATTAAATATATTATATTTTGTTTTGTATTTTGTATATTTATTATATTATTAAATTTTACAATAAAAATATGATATAATTAGTTTTGTTAATTTAAATATTAAATTTTGGGGTGTTTGGAGACTATGCATAATGAATTGATTTTTAAAACTGGTGTACATAGAGAAATATTAAAATTTGAAGAACAAATAATAGACTCATTAAATAAAAATAAAAATGTAATTATTAATGGGAAAAGAGGATATGGAAAAACTTTTATATTAAAGAGGATTACAGAGAGACTAAAAAGTAATAAAACTTATGCTATTTATTTAAATTCTGAAGAAGAAAATATATGGTCTAACTTTATATCTCAGTTATTGAATATTTACATGTCATCTAAGAATTACACAGTATTTAATAAAGAAATTTTAGAATTATCATTAATCAATATAAATAAACAATGTAAAGAGGAACTATATAAATCATTTTATTATATAAGGCAAATAATAAAAGATATTACAGTATATACGAAATTAATTGTTCTGGTAGATAATATACAATATCAAAATGAAAATTTATTAGACTTAATCTCCTTTTTATTAAAAGAAAAATTGTTTGATGGATTTAATTTTGTTGTAGCGTATTCTGAAGATCTGGATGACAATTTTACAAGTTTTATTGAAAAAATTAAAAAGACAGATTTTATTGAATATAGTTTAAAGAAGATAAATACAAATCTAATAAAAGAGATTTATTATGAAATATTTAATAATTACGATGAAATTAAAGTAAAAAAAATTGTTGAAATTACAGATGGAAATCCTCTTTTAGTATTACAATATTTAAATTACGAAAAAAATAATAGGGAAGATACGTATATTAATGAACTTTGGCCAATAAAAACATTTAATGAATTACAAGAAGAAGAAAAAAATATAATTGAGCTTATTTGTTTTTTTAAAAATGGTGTTAATTCATATGTTTTAACTGAACTAACAGGATACCCATTAACGAAAGTAGAACAAATAATAAAAAAGGTATATTTGTTAGGTTTGATTAGTTATAGTATTACAGATATAGGATTAATATTTAAAGTACCCTATATGGTGTTTAAAGACTTTATATTAGAAAAAATGGATAATGAATATAAGGGCAAAATAAGAACAAAAATTATTAACTTACTAAATAAAGATCAAACATATTTTTTGGCATTTAATGATGAGGTTTTATTTCAAATAAATCATATTAATGATATAAAACTAAAATTAGAATATTTAAATAAACTTCATAGGTTTTATTTAAAGCAAAAAAAATGGAATGCACTTATAGAAATAAAGTCTGAATTAATAAAATTACATTCATATGATGATGGATTTAAAATTTATGAGTCAATATCAGGAATATATGAATTAGTTGGTGAAACTAATAAAGCAATTGAAATTTATGATAATTTGTTAAATCAATATAAAAACAACAGCTATAAAACATTAGATATTTTAATTAAAAAAGCAAAAGTATTTGTAAGGACTAACAATGTAAAGGATTTTAAAACAATAATGCAAATAATAAAAGAATATAAAATAGAAGACATTAACAATAAAAAACTTAAGGATAGTGTAATGATACTTAATACATATAATGCTCTATTTGATGGTGAATTAGAGACTGCAAAATATATTTGTAATAATATATTAAAAGATAAAAACACAGAACTGATTTTAAAAGGTGAAGTCTATCAAATTTTTGCAGTGGTTGATAAATTTACTGGAAATCCTAAGGGAGCTATAAGGAATTTTTTAAAGGCATATAAACTATTTACAAAGTGTGGATATGTAAGAGGTATTGTACATTCACTAAATAATTGTGGTACAATATGGGTTGATGATTTAAAGGATTTTGAAATGGGATTAAAGTATTTAAAAAGGTCTTTAGAAGTTGCAAGAAGAAATAACGTTACATCCTTAGAAATTATGCCTATATGTAATATGGCATTTGTTTCATTTTATAGATTTAACTTTGATGAATGCAAAAAATATTGTATAGAAGCTATAAGATACATAAATAGAGTTAATAATTTAGCTATAAAAAATATACTTTTAGGATGTCTTTCGTTTATAGAATTATGGAATGGAAATTTTAAAAAAGCAATGAAATATATTCAAGAACAAAAGGAATTGATAGATAAGGTACATAATAGTTATTTATGGGCCTATAATTTATCAATGGTTTTGTTTAACTTATTAACAAATAATGAAGTAGAGTTTAGTAATTATTTAAATGAGATAAGGTTGAATGAGGATAAGTTACCTATAAATGAAGAGATAGAGTTGTTATTTAATGTAAATAATCCCCAATACTTTATTGATAATATAGACAATATTAATCCAAGTTTTAAATTAGATATATGTTTACAGTTGTGTGAAAAAGGCTTTGATAGCTATGCAATGACAATATATAAAGATATAAAATTAGATGAAGAATGTAATATAGATTCAATAGCAAAAGATTATATAGTAAGATATTTTTTAGGATATCCTTTAAATTTAGAAACTATAGAATCAATTATAATGAGTGTAAAAAATAAGCATATACTATGGAAGTTGTATTTCATAAAATCAATATTAAACAATAATAACAATAATAAATTTTCAGCTATAAATGATATAATGCAGGCAGCAAATATAATAAATAATATTTTTTATGCATTAGATTTTTCTTACAAAAATAATTATATAAAAATATATGAATTATATTTAAAAGAACTTAAAAGGCAAAATCTAATAGAATATTTCAATTTTGTATTAAGTGAAGATAATAAACATAATAGAATAAATGATGATATTATAAAGAAATATTGGATAGATGAAAACAAAAACAAAGGAAAAGTAATATTTGAAGATATAATTCAGGTTGTTAAAGAGTTTTCAGGTGATTGTGTCAAAAATTTAGAATTAATAATAAATTATATACAATGTATGACTATGTCTCAAGAAGTATATATAGTAGATACTTCAAATAATGTAATAGCAAGTACAAATAATAAATTGAAAAATAGGCAAATAGCAAAAGATTTAAAAGAAGGTATTTATAAATCATATAAATATAATATAAATAAAAAGGTAACGAAAATGATAATTGAAATAAAAAATCAAGAATTTAATGAAGCTTTTTTGGTAGTTGAAAGTGATAAATATTATAATAATATAAATGTAAAAACGTTTGATAAATGTAAAATGTTAACTAATTTATTGTTATATAATATACATCAATTTAATATAAATCAGAATTTTTATATTGATAAGTTAACTGGTGCATATAATAGAAAATATATGGACAAGGTTTTTGAAGAGTTAGATAATTTTAAGAATTACAGTATAGCAATGTTTGATATAGATAATTTTAAATACATAAATGATAAATTTGGGCACTTATTGGGGGACAAGGTTTTACAGGAGTTTTCTAAGGCGATATTAACAACTAAAAAAAGAAATTATTTACTCTTTAGATATGGTGGAGAAGAGTTTCTATTATTTATGCCAGATACATCACAGCAAGAAGCATTAGTTTTTTGTGAAGAAGTTAGAAAAATTATAGAAAATAAACAGATTCAAGGTATAGACTATAAACTTACTGTAAGTTGTGGACTTTATTTTTGTGATAATATTAAGGAAAGCATAAATTCAGCAATTGAAAAAGCAGATATGGCTCTTTACATATCAAAAAATACAGGTAAAAATAAATGTACAGCTTGGGATGCAGAAAATAATATAAAAGTAAATAATGAAAAATCTATTTCAACTGGAAATATAGTGAAGGATTTAAATTATTTAAATGGTATGTATAAATTAATAAATATAGTTAAAATGAGATTAAATAAAGAACAAAAGGTTGAATTATATAAAAACATTATTAAGGAAATTACATCAGCAATAAATGTAGACATATTTATACCTTCAACTAAAATTATTGAAGATAATTTATTCGAATATACTCTATTAAAGATGATAGAAGATAAGAGTCTAAAAGTATTTGTAGAAACTATAAAAAATAATAATTCGTTTTTCATTAAAGAAAATGTACTTGTTCCCATAATAAAAAATGAAAAGATCGAATATGTTTTACATATTGTATTTGATAACCAAAACTTGCTTCTGACACAACAGGATTATAATATGCTTTCAACTATTGCTCAAATATACTTGCTTATGGTATAATCAAATGTTGTTAAAACTTTAATACAAAGGAGCGTTAGGTATGAGCTTATATAAAAAGTGGGAAGAACTTGCAGATTCAAAGGTTAATGCACCAGACTATGAAGAGTTTTGGACAGATTATCTAAAGAAGGAACAATTAATCTACAAGGACATATTAGAAAATAAGAAAAATATTGTTGAAGGAAAGTTAAAGGATCTTGCTAATCAATATGGTGTTGATGAACTTACATTTGCTGCGTTTGTATCAGGTATTAATACAAGCTTAGTAAATCCAGTAGATGAAGAAAAATTAGAAGAAGATACAGAACTTAAGCTTGAAATAGATTTTGAAAAGCTATATTACAATATGCTTGATGCAAAGGCAAACTGGTTATATGAACTTCCAGAATGGGATGGCATTTTAACAGTTGAAAGAAGAAAAGAGATAAGAAAAGAATACAACAAGTCAAAGATAGTTGTAAATGAAAATAAGGTTGGTAGAAACGATCCTTGTCCTTGTGGTTCAGGTAAGAAATATAAGAAGTGTTGTGGAAAATAAGGTGCATATGCACCTTATTTTTTTACTATATTATTTTTAAAATGCATAATAATTTAAAGAACGATATATATAAACAACATATTGTATTTTTATATAAATAAATTATAATATAATTAAATAATAAACAATTTTTCTTACTATTTGTAGCAGATAAAAATATAAACAATAGTTTGCTATTGTATTTTATTATAAAAAAATTTGTATATTTAAAAAATTTTAGTTTAAATTTTCTTTTAAATTTACCATTTTAAAAATTATATGATAAAATATTATTAGTTTTTCAAGAAATTTATCTAATTTAAAAGCAAAAATATAAGTTAGAGTAAATATAATAAATTATTTCAGTTCACCAATTAAGGTGAATTTTATTATTGACATAAAATTAAATTTACAAATACAACCTATAATTTTAGTAATCAAATAAAAAAACAATAGTATAATATTAATATTTAAATTGGTATAGAAGGAAGGTCTTAGTATGATGAAGGTTTTGCGATGTGGTATAGATGTAGGTTCCACCACAGTAAAACTTGTTTTGCTTGGGAAAAATGGGGAGATACTCTTTAAAAGATACCAAAGACATTACTCTGATATTAAAGGAACTCTTAGGGCTCTATTGAAGGAGCTTTTAGATGAATTTGGAGATTTAGATTTTAAGGTTAAGGTTACAGGTTCAGGTGGACTTTCAATTTCAAAGTGGACAAATATACCCTTTGAGCAGGAAGTTGTAGCTTTAACCTATGCGGTAGAAAAACTAATAAGAGAAGTTGATGTTGCTATAGAACTTGGTGGAGAGGATGCTAAAATTACATATTTTAAAAATGGAATAGAGCAGAGAATGAATGGAACCTGTGCAGGAGGTACAGGTGCATTTATAGACCAAATGGCAGGTTTACTTAATACAGATGCAGATGGATTAAATGAACTTGCAAAGGATTATGAGATAATATATCCAATTGCTTCAAGATGTGGTGTTTTTGCTAAAACGGATGTGCAACCTCTATTAAATGAGGGTGCAAGAAAAGAGGATATAGCTGCATCTATTTTTCAAGCAGTGGTAAACCAAACTATAAGTGGACTTGCCTGTGGTAGACCTATAAAGGGTAAAGTTGCATTTTTAGGAGGGCCTTTATACTTTTTATCAGAGCTTAGAAGAAGGTTTATAGAAACTCTTAATTTAAATGAAGAGGATGTTTATATACCACAAAATTCACAAGTATTTGTGGCAATAGGAGCAGCACTTTTAAGTAGCAACAGCAATTTGTACAAATTAAGTGAAATTATAAATAAATTAGATGAAGCAGCAGATATAAAAGAGGTAGATGAAGATATATTAGAACCTTTATTTAAGGATGAAGAGGAGTATTTAGAATTTAAAAATAGACACGAGAAAAACAGGGTTAAAAGAAGAGAATTAGAAACCTATGAAGGGGAATGCTTCTTAGGAATAGATGCAGGTTCAACTACGACAAAGGTAGCATTAATAGATAAAGAAGGAAATCTTCTATATTCCTTTTACTCCAGCAACCAAGGAAGCCCATTAAACTCTATAATAGAAGCTCTAAAGGATCTATATAGGAACTTAAACGATAAAACATATATTGCAAAATCTGCAGTTACAGGCTATGGAGAACAGCTATTAAAAAATGCATTGAATATAGACATTGGCGAAGTTGAAACTGTTGCACATTTTAGAGCTGCTGATTATTTCTTAGATGGAGTGGACTTTATATTAGACATAGGCGGACAGGATATGAAATGTCTTACTGTAAAGGATGGAATAATTGAAAATATTATGTTAAATGAAGCCTGCTCATCTGGATGTGGATCTTTTATTGAGGGGTTTGCAAAGTCTCTTGGGATGTCAATAGAGGATTTTGCAAAGTCAGCACTTTTTGCAAAACATCCTGTAGACTTAGGAAGTAGATGTACAGTTTTTATGAATTCAAAGGTAAAGCAGGCACAAAAGGAAGGTGCAACTGTTGAGGATATTTCAGCAGGACTTTCATACTCTGTTATAAAAAATGCCCTTTTTAAGGTTATTAAACTTAAGGATTCAAAGGATATTGGAAGCAAGGTTGTAGTGCAGGGCGGTACCTTCTACAACGATGCAGTTTTAAGGGCTTTTGAAAAAATAACAGGGCTTAATGTTGTAAGACCTGATATATCAGGAATAATGGGTGCCTTTGGAGCTGCACTTATAGCAAAGGATAGCTATACTGATGGAGAAAAATCAAAAATATTAAAGTTAGAGGAGATAAATAGCTTAACATATTCAAACGAAATAAAAAGGTGTAAACTATGTACAAACAATTGCCTTCTTACTATTACAAGAATAAATGATAAAAGTGTTGTAACGGGTAATAGATGTGAAAGAGGAGCAGGAATAGAAAATACAAAGGAGAAGCTACCAAATCTTTATGAATATAAATATAACAAACTGTTTAGCTATAAACCTTTAGATGATAACCAAGCTATAAGAGGAAGTGTTGGAATACCAAGAGTACTTAATATGTATGAAGATTATCCCTTCTGGTTTACCTTCTTTACTGAGCTTAAATTTAAAGTTATACTATCAGATACATCAACAAGAAGGTTATATGAACTTGGAATGGATACAATTCCTTCAGACACAGTATGCTATCCTGCAAAGATTGTGCACGGGCATATTGTAAACTTAATAAATAAGGGAGCAAACTTTATTTTCTATCCAGCATTGCCCTATGAAAAGATAGAATTTAGTGATGCCCACAACCATTATAACTGTCCAGTTGTAACATCCTATAGTGAAGTAATTAAAAACAATATGGATATCTTAAACGAAAGGGGAATAAAGTTTTTAAATCCATTCCTACCCTTTGATGATAAGGAAAAACTAAAGAGTAGATTGGCGGAAGAACTTTTTGATTTTAATATACCGTTTGAAGAAATAAGTAGAGCAGTAGATAAGGCAGACAAGGAATTAGATAGATTTAAAGAGGATATAAGAAGAAAGGGACAGGAAGTATTAGAATATATTGAAAAGAATCATAAAAAGGCTATTGTACTTGCAGGACGCCCATATCATTTAGATAAAGAAATAAATCACGGAATAGATAGACTTATAGTATCACAGGGCTTTTGTGTTTTAACAGAGGATAGTATTGCTCATCTTGGTAAATTAGATGAACCTTTAAGGGTTGTAGACCAATGGGCATATCATTCAAGACTCTATAGGGCTGCAAGTTTTGTGGCAAAAAGTAAAAATTTAGAGCTTGTTCAACTTACATCCTTTGGATGTGGGCTTGACGCTATAACTTCTGACCAAGTTAAAGAACTGCTTGAAGCCTATGGTAAGATTTATACTTTAATTAAAATAGATGAAATAAATAACTTAGGGGCAGTAAAAATCAGAATTAGGTCACTTAAAGCTGCAGTAGAAGAAAGGGATAAGTTAAACTTTGTTCCAAAGAGAATAAAAACATACAGTGAAAAGGTTACTTTTACAAAGGATATGAAGAAAAAACATACAATACTTGCACCACAGATGGCACCAATTCATTTTGAATTAGTACAGGAGGCCTTTAGATGGGCAGGATACAATCTTGAGGTTCTTCCATCAGTTGATAAAAATGCAATAGATGAGGGACTAAAATATGTAAATAATGATGCCTGCTACCCTTCAATTATTGTAGTTGGACAACTTATGAGTGCACTAAAGTCGGGTAAGTATGACCTTAACAACACCTCTGTTATAATTTCTCAAACAGGGGGAGGATGTAGAGCCACAAACTATATAGGATTTTTAAGGAAAGCACTTTCAGATGCAGGACTCTCACATATTCCTGTAATATCACTAAATGCCGTTGGACTTGAAAAAAATCCAGGTTTTAAGGTAACACTTCCAATGCTTCATAGGGGAGTTATGGCACTACTGCTTGGAGACTTAATTATGAGGCTTTTATATAGAACAAGACCATATGAAAAGGAAAAGGGAAGCTGTGACAGGCTTTATGAAAAATGGATTAATAGATGTAAAAGAGTAGTGAGAAGTGGAAGTGTTTTTGAGTATAAGAAGGTTGTAAATGATATGATTGCAGACTTTGAAGCTGTAGAGATAGAAGAAACAAGAAAGCCAAGAGTTGGTGTAGTAGGTGAAATACTTGTTAAGTTCCATCCAACAGCAAATAACGATATTGTAAAGCTAATAGAAGAAGAGGGAGGAGAGGCTGTAGTTCCTGACCTTGTTGATTTCTTCTTGTATAGTGCCTACGATGCAGAATATAAGCATAAGTATTTATCGGGTAGCAAAAAGGCAAAGATTTTAGGAAATGCAACTATAAAAGTAGTTGAGATGTATAGAAATGTGATAAGAAGGGCCCTTGAGAATTCATCAAGATTTGAGGTACCAACAACTATTTACCATTTAGCTGAAAAGGCAAAGGAAATAATAGATTTAGGAAATCAAACAGGAGAAGGATGGCTTCTAACGGCAGAGATGATTGAGCTAATTGAAATGGGAGTGCCAAACATTGCGTGTCTTCAACCCTTTGCCTGTCTTCCAAACCACGTAACAGGAAAGGGAGTTGCAAAGGCATTAAGGGAAAGATATAAGGATGTAAATATAGTTGCAATAGATTATGACCCAGGGGCAAGTGAAGTAAATCAAGTAAACAGGCTTAAACTTATGATGTCTGTAGCCCACAGGAGGGTGTTAGAATCAGCACAAAAATATATGGACAGCAACATACTACAAGAGGCAAGCGTAGCAGAGGAGAACTAAATGGCAGCCTTATAATATATAACTTATGAAAGAGGTAAAGCAACTCTGTTTTACCTCTTTTTTGTTTAAGTTATTTTAAAAACTCATACAAATTGACACTACTTAAGCGTTTAATTTTGTTGTAGAATTATAGAGAAGGGAGTGATTTATTTGTTAGGAAAGATGAAGGAATATGTAAGGAGAGAGAATAAGTTTATATTTAGTTTCGAGAATGGAGAGGGCATTATAGAGGTAATAAGTGATACAATTATAAACGTTTTTGTTCCAATGAAATATAAGGAACATAATTCAAAGGCTATTGAGAATTTAAAAACAAAGGAAGCAAACATATTAGAAAAAAGATATGAAGATAGAGTAGAGATAGAAACTAATGACGTCATTGTTGTAATATATGATAACTTTAGGGTAGATTTTTATGATAAACAGAAAAATCCATTATGTTTAGATTATGATGGTGAGAGAAGCCCATTTATAAGACGAGGAAATACTTCAATTGCAGAGGGAGAAGGAATAAGTACACAGACAGATTTTAAACCTCATAAAATAGAAGTTATAAAAAAGATGCTTGGAGACGAATATTTTTATGGATTTGGAGAAAAAACAGGACATCTTAATAAAAGAGGATATTACTACGAGATGTGGAATACAGATGATCCAAAACCCCACGTTGAAAACTATACAACACTATATAAATCTATTCCTTTTTTTATTACACTAAGAGAAAATAAGGCCTTTGGTATATTCTTTGACAACACCTTTAAAACATATTTTGATATGGGAAAGGAAAACAGTAGTTACTACTATTTTGGTGCCGATGATGGTAATTTGGATTATTATTTTATCTATGGTCCAAAGGTAGTTGATGTTATTGATGGATATACATATTTAACAGGGAGAACACCACTTCCTCAAATGTGGACACTTGGCTATCAGCAGTGTAGATGGAGTTATGCTCCAGAGAGCAGGGTTTTAGAGATTGCAGAAAACTTTAGAAAAAGGGATATCCCCTGTGATGTAATATATTTTGATATAGATTATATGGATGGATATAGGGTGTTTACTTGGGATAAGGAGAAATTTAAAGATCCAAAGGCCTTTACAGACAGGCTAAAGGATATGGGCTTTAAGGTTGTAACAATTATCGACCCAGGTGTTAAAAAGGATAAGGGATACTATGTTTATGATGAAGGAATAGAAAATGGATATTTTGCAACGGATAAGGATGGTATTCCTTATGTAAATGAGGTTTGGCCAGGAGAATCTTTATATCCTGATTTTTCTGATGAGAGGGTTAGAAGATGGTGGTCGGAAAAGCAAAGGGTTATGGTAGATAGTGGTGTAGCTGGTATTTGGAATGATATGAACGAACCAGCATCCTTTAGAGGACCACTTCCAGATGATGTTCAGTTTAAAAACGATGGTTATCCAACAGATCATAGGGAGATTCACAATGTATATGGACATCTTATGTCAAAGTCTACCTATGAGGGGTTAAAAAGATATACCGATAAAAGACCATTTGTTATAACAAGGGCGTGTTTTGCAGGGACGCAAAAATATTCAACAGTTTGGACAGGAGATAACCATAGTTTCTTTGAACATTTAAGAATGGCAGTTCCTATGCTTTTAAATTTAGGATTATCAGGTTTTGCCTTCTGCGGAACAGATGTTGGAGGCTTTCAGTTTGATTGTACTCCAGAGCTTTTATCAAGATGGGTACAACTTGGATGCTTTACTCCACTATTTAGAAACCACTCCTGTATACATACAAGAGACCAAGAACCTTGGGCCTTTGATGAAAGGACAGAGGAGATAAATAGAAAATATATAAAGCTAAGATACAAGCTTCTACCATACTTATATGATTTATTCTACCAAGCAGAAGAAAAAGGACTTCCAATAATGAGGCCTCTATTTATGCATTATATGGAGGATAAGAATACCTACGAATTAAACGATGAATTTTTATTTGGTGAAAATATTTTAGTTGCACCAATATTAGAGCAGGGAAAAACCTTTAGAGCAGTATATCTACCAGAAGGTGTATGGTATGATTATTGGACAGGAGAAGCATTTGAAGGAAATAGGGTAGTTCTAAAGGATGCTCCAATTGATATCTGCCCAATATATATAAAGGCAGGTAGTATTATACCAACATACAGAGAGATGAATTATGTAGGAGAAAAGGAATTGGATGAAGTAGAATTTGAAGTTTATAAGGGTAATGGAAGCTATCTTCACTATGAAGATGATAGAGAGACCTTTAATTATAGGGAAGGAGAATATAATCTTTACAAATTAGTACAAACAGAACAAGAGAACTTTGTAAATATAAGTTTTAGTGTTGAACATAAAGGATATGATAAGGGTTATAAAAAGGCAAAGATTAGATTAAAGAACATCAAGGCAGAAAAGGTTACAGTAAATGATGTTGAAGTTAAAGCAGAAGTTTATGGAAATGATACAGTAGTTTCTTTAGAGATTAAAGATTGTCAAATAAAATTCTATATATAGGAAATTAGCCGGCTTAACGCCGGCTTATACCATTTTTTATTAATCTATATTAAAGGGGGAACTATTATGGGGGGAAAATTTGAGCTTCACTTTACGTATCTAATAATACACATTCAATATTAAGATGTTGTTGATAAATTGTAAACATAATGTAAATAATAATGTCAAAATATTTTTACAAAGGTTTACAATTTATTTAAGTTAATTTAACTAATAAATAATAAACCTTTTGATTAATTTATGATATATTATTAATTGTTATTATTACATTAAGGATAGGTGATAGTGTGAATATAAAGGAAGTTATGGATATAGCAAGCTTTGCTGGGGAGATACTTCTATCAAGTGGTGCAGAGATATATAGGGTTGAGGATACTATAACAAGGATTTGCAATAGCTATGGAGTCCATTGTGAGTGCTTTGTTATGCCAACAGGATTTTCTTTAACAGTAAGAAACAAAAATGGAGATGTTTTAAGCAATGTAAAGAGAATAAAAAATAGAAGTGTTGACCTTCATAGGGTTGAGATGATAAACACCTTTTCAAGAAGGCTTTTAAATGAGAGGTCCTCTTACAAAGAGGCAATGGAGGAATTAAATAGAATAAAAAATATGCCCTATTTTAGTTATAATCTTCAGATTATATCATCGGGCTTTGTTGCCTTTGGTTTTGCAAAACTATTTGGAGGAAGTTTTTTGGACTCCTTAGTTGCTTTTGTTATAAGTATGTTTATTTTTTATATAAAAGATAACATCCAAAAATATGGATTCTTTCAATTTTTAGAGTTTTTTCTGTCAGGCCTTATGGCAGGAGTATTATCAATAATAGTTGCTAAGTTAATCCCCTATGTAAACATAGATAAGGTAATAATAGGTGCTATAATGACGCTTGTTCCTGGTGTTGCCATTACAAATGGTATAAAGGATGCGCTATATGGCGACTTTATATCAAGTTTTGCAAGGTTAATTGAAGCATCCTTTATAGCAATTGCGATAGGTCTTGGTGTTGGTGTTTCATTAATACTACAATTAAGTTGGGTGTGAGGTAATATGATGGATTTTATTTTAGCATTTATAGGAAGTTTTGCAGGGGCAATACTTTTTAACATTGAACGAAAAAATTTAGTATGGGCTGGTTTATGTGGAGGAATTTCTTGGGTTGTATTTAAGGTATTGTTTATTCAAACCGATAGAGTAGTTTTTTCTACCTTTCTTGCAGCCTTTGCTTGTGGAATATATAGTGAGGCAATGGCAAGGAAGCGTAAAACTCCAGCCTTTGTATTTTCAATTCCTGGAATCTATCCACTTGTTCCAGGTATTACGGCCTATACTACAGTTAGAGCGATAGTAGAAGGAAGATTAGTATTTGCTGCAAATAAGGGAATAGAAACAATAGGAACAGCAGGTGCAATTGCCTTTGGAATAATGCTGGCTACTACAGCTTTTCAGTTTATATATAAAGTTAATGAAAAGTACACAAAAAAGCCTAAGATTACTTCTTAGGCTTTTTTTTACATTCACTACATATTCCGTAAAGTTCTACCTTATGGTCTAAAAGCTCAAAATCCTCATCTTCTATATTGGATTTAAACATTTCAAGGGGACAAAAGTCTATAGCCTTTGTTTTGCCACATTGTGTACATATAATATGGTGGTGGTGATTGTCTAAATCAATTATTTCATAAAAGCAGGTGCTATTTGCATCCATATTTGTTTTATGTACTAATTGAAGCTCTTCAAGAATTTCTAAATTTCTATATACTGTTGAAAAATTTGTTTGAGGGCATTTGTTTTTAGATAGATTTAATATGTCTTCAGCAGATAAAAATTTTCCAATGTTTTCACATAACACCTCTATTATAGCTCTTCTTTGGATTGTCATTTTATATCCATTTGACTTTAATATCTCTTCAAGTTGTACTGCATTCATATTAACACACTCCATTTTATTTTTCTGGTGGAAATATAAAAGAATTCACTAAAAATGCAACAACAATTCCGATAAGCGTTTCCAAAAGTCTTTTATAGCTGTATATAAGGGCGTGTTTATTATCCTTTATATTTAACATAATTGCTAAAAAAACAATTCCTGCCATTGATATTGCATCATTCCACTCAAGTTTATTACAAATATAAATGAGTACAATTATTCCTATGGCTGAGAAAATAGCGTTTGTTGGAAATACAGAAGCAAATATAAAACCAAGAAGTGCCCCAACTGCTGTGCCTAAAAGTCTATTTTTACCTGTTATAAATGTTTTTTCTAATGTAGATTGCATACAAACAAGCGATGCTATAGCAGCATAAAATGGATAATCAAGCCCAACAAAATTTGAAATTAAAATTGATAAAAACACCGAAAGTGCAGTTTTTATGTTCCTAAGACCAATATTCATTTCATCACCTTTAATATTATTTAAAATATTAATTTAAGGTTTGTTTTATAAAAAATAATTTCATATCTTGATTATAATAAAACAAAACATTAATTTCAAATGCAAATAAAAATAAAATATATAATCAAATCATGAAATAAATATATTTAAAAAATATAGTGAATTATGAAGGAATTTTAATATTTAAGTAGAATATTTATAATATTATATGAAATATGTCAATTTAAGTTCTTGAGATTTAATTTCTAAGTGGTTTTAGATAGGAAATAAAAGGTATTTTTTATAAAGTTTTATTGAAAAAATATTAAATCTCAAGTGTATAGAGATAAATAAGTTTTTTTAAATAAAATCAATATGTTAAATGCATATTAATTATAGTAATTATTATAAGTTATATTAAGAATATGATTTATAAATGTATAAATATGTATATTGAGGTGATATAATGGAAAAAATTTTAAGTTATTTATATTATGAATTTGATAATGAGGAAATTATTGTGGAATCTCACAATGAAAATGGTAATGATGAAATTAATTGTCTAATAAAGGAATATAAAAAAGTCGTATATAATTCTTTAATAACATCTTTTGGACTAGATTTTATATTATTTGAAGACATAGATGGAGGAAATGTTCAAACAGTTCACAACTTTGAAAAAGGCGTTTATGCAAATCAAAAATTTAGAGAGCGTGGTGAAAGACAATATAACAGAGAAGATTATGTAACAGCTAGTGAAATGAATAGAAAGAAAAAAGAAATTTATAAAAGAGAAAAAGAACTGAGATGCGAATATACAGGAGATAAATTACAAAAAGATGGTTCTACACATTTAGATCATATAGTTTCACTTAAAGAACTGCACGATGACCCAAAAACACGAATGCTTAATAGCGTTGAAGAAATAAAGAAAATAGGCAATGATAATTCAAATATGGCACTAACAAAAGCTTCAATTAATTTATCAAAAGGTGAAAAATCAATGGAAGAGTTTCTGAATACAAAAAGAAAAGGAAGTAATATGACTAATGCTGAATATTTTAAAATTAATAAAGAAAAGGCAACATACTTATATAAACAATCAAAAAAGAAAATTGATAGCCATAATGCGAGAAAATTGTTACAACATTATTCAAGAGAAATAGGTAAAGATTCAATTTTACAAGGAAGTAAATTAGGAATAAGACAAGCATTAGGTATTATATGTACAGAATTTACATTTATTATATTTGATGAAATACCTTTGTTGGTAAAGGAATTAAAAAATAATTTTGATTTAAAGATATTTTGGGAAAAACTAAGAAATATTATCGAAAAAGCTGTAATTTGTGTAAAAGAAAAGTTTAAAGATATTTTAGATGCTTTTAAAAATGGATTTATATCAGGAGTACTTTCTTCTGTTGTTACAACTATAATTAATATGTTTTTAACAACAGCAAAAAATGTTGTTAGAATAATAAGACAAGCAATAGTTTCAATTAAAGAAGCATTGAAAATTTTAATATATAATCCAGATAATCTACCATTTGAAAAAAAAGTATGTGCAGCTTGTAAAATTATTTTTTTAGGAATTTCTGCAATAATAGGAAATTTAATTACTGAAGCTGTTCAAAAGTTAATATCTACAAGTGGTGTTGCATCGATCCCTTTAATTGGAGAAGTATTAAATGATACAATACCAATTTTTGTAGGAACTTTAGTTAGTGGTATTATGAGTATTAGTATTATATATTTTATAGACAATTCAGACTTAATGAGAAAAATTATTAAGTATATGAATAATACAATATATGATAATGTTGTAAATGATTTAAAAGAAGCTAATAAAATATTAGATAATTATATATCTAAACTAATGGATATAGATATAAAAGAATTAAATAAAAAAACATATGAAATTATTCAAATAAATAATAGGTTAGAAAGAGGAGAAGATATGACAACAGTATTAACTGATTTTCTATCAAGTTTAGGGTGTAACATGCAATTTAAAAATTTTGAAGAATTTAATAATTGCATGTTAGATAAAAATTTTGTTTTAGAATTATAAAAAAAGGAGGAGTTTAGAATGTTTTTGAAGTATTTATCAGAACAAGAGCAACAATTATTTCTTGAATTGTGTAATTTAGTAATAAAAGCTGACTTAAAAATTGAAAAAGAGGAATTGGATTTAATTAATGAATACAGATTTGAAATGGGATTATTTGAAGAAGACTATCAAATTAAAGGTATAAAATATGAAGAAATTGTTAAAGGATTAAAGGAAAAAAGTAATTTTAGCAATATAAAGAAAATTATGTTTGAACTTATTGCGTTAGTCAAGGTAGATAAAAAAGAAGATGATAGAGAAATTGAATTGTTAGAAAAATTAAAAAATGATTTTAATTTAGATTCAGATATGATAAAATCCATTTCAAGTGTATTGGATGAATTAAAAAATGTATATAAAAAAGTTTTTGACATAGTTGGTTAAATCATATGTTTAAATGTAGTAAATGTGGAAAGTGTTGTATTAACCTTGATTTAAATCCAATTTATAAAGATTTAGATAGAGGAGATGGTATTTGTAAATATTTTGATATGGAAAAGAGATTATGTACAATATATAATAAAAGACCTATTAAATGTAATGTAGATTTATATTATGAATTATATCTTAAAGATAAAATGGATAGAGAAGAGTATTATAGATTAAATTATTTAGTGTGTAGAAAGTTAAAGGAGGTATAGATATGCCAATACCTTTATTGTTTATTGGTATAGCAGCGGCTACTGCAGCAACAGGAATAGGGGCAGGAGTTAGTGGTGCAAATAAAATAAAGGAAGCAAATGAGATTGTTGAAGATGCAACATATAGATATGAACGAGCTAAAGAAAAAATGGAAGAAGAACAAAATAACTGCACAAATAAATTAGAAAAATTAGGAAAAGTAAAAATGGATATTTGGACAAAAGATCTAAAGAGATTTATTATGTTATATGAAAAAATACATAATAAGCCAAAATTTAATGGTGAACTACATAATGAATTTATTTCATTAACACCAGAAGAACTAAAAGAATTCAAGGATATTAATTTAGGAGCAATCGATATTTTAGCAGGTGTTACTGGTTCTATAGGAGCAGGAGCTTTAGCTGGAATTGGAGCATGGGGCGGAGCAATGCTTTTAGGTACAGCATCAACAGGAACAGCTCTAAGTGCATTATCAGGTGCAGCAGCAACAAATGCAACTTTAGCTTTCTTTGGAGGAGGTTCTTTAGCAGCCGGAGGACTTGGAATAGCAGGTGGTACAGCGGTTTTAGGTGGACTTGTAGCAGGCCCTGCGTTAGCTGTTGGAGGATTATTATTAAATAGTAAGGGGACCCAAAGTCTTGAGAAAGCTTATGAGGTTAGAAGAGAAGCTAATAAAGCTATAGAAAAGATGGAAACAGCAGAAAATATATTAAGGGAGACAGCTAAAACAGTACAGTTTTTTACGATAGAAATAAAAAAAATACGAAATATATTTTTAGAGGATATTGAAAAGTTAGAGATAATCGTAAATGAAAAATATTGTGATTATCAATTATTTGATGAAAATGAGAGAAATATATTATATAGAACTATATTATCAATAAAGACATTAAAAGAATTAACACAAATCCAGATTTTAAAGCAAAGTAAAAATTATGAAATTAAATTAAATGAATTAGCAAAAAGTAATTTTAAAGAACAATTAGCTGAGTATAAAATTGAAATGGAAAAAATAGCATAGTTATTTTACAAAAAATAGGCACAATTAATGTGTCTATTTTTTGTAAAGTTAAGAATTAAAATAATGTATATAAAAATATATATAATTTTAACAATATTATTATACAGACCTAATCTTAAAGAGAAATTATGTTTTCTATTTTGGTTTAATGAGTTATAAAAGGTAAATAAATATTAAATAATTTTTTAAAATGTAAATTTTGGTTAAGTATATAATAAAAATATACCAACTTTACATTTTCATATAATAATATTATTATATGAAAAGACATAGTGATTTTCAAATACAGGTGGTGAAACAAATGAAGATGTGGGGAGATAAGAGATATTATTCTCTTAATTATTTTTTAAGACAGAAGTTTGGAGAGAAGGTTTTTAAGATATCCCTTGATGCTGGATTTTCTTGTCCAAATAGAGATGGCAAGATCTCAAGTGGAGGATGTATATTCTGTAGTGCAAGAGGTTCAGGAGATTTTGCGGGTTGTGGAGATGATTTAGTTAGACAATTTAATGATATAAAAGAAATAATGAATAAAAAGTGGAAGGAAGGTAAATACATTCCCTATTTTCAAGCCTATACAAATACCTATGCACCAGTTGATGTGTTAAGAGAAAAATATTATAGCGTATTAAATTTAGAGGGGGTTGTAGGGCTTGCAATAGCAACAAGACCAGATTGCCTACCTGATGATGTTTTAGATTTATTGAGTGAAATAAATCAAAAAAAATATATTTGGGTGGAGCTTGGACTTCAAACTATACACGATGATACAGCAAAGCTAATAAATAGAGGATATAGCCTTGAGACGTATATTGATGCAGTAGAAAAATTAAAAAAGAGAAATATAGATGTAGTAACCCACGTAATACTTGGATTGCCTAAAGAAGATAGAAAGAGAATGCTTGAAACTGTTGAATTTGTTGCAAAGACAAATACACAAGGAATAAAGTTACATCTTCTTCATCTAATGAAGGGAACAAAAATGGTGGAACTTTATCAAAGAGGAGAATTGAGATTTTTAGAGATGGATGAATATGTAGATTTGGTTGTTGATTGTATTGAGAGGCTTCCAGAAAATATGGTTATTCATAGAATGACAGGAGATAGTCCAAGAGAACTTTTAATTGGCCCTATGTGGAGCTTGAAAAAATGGGAAGTTTTAAATGCAATAGACAAAAGATTTATAGAGAGAGATACTTGGCAGGGTAGACTTACGTAAATGCTACTTAGGTGAAATGTGACATTATACATTATGTGGTAATGAACATTTCACCTTTTTATTTTAACATTACAAATTTTTTAACAAAAATTACTTGAAATAAGCTTTTATTTAGTAGAAAATAGTAAATATATAAAAATAAATACATAAATAGAAAAAATAAAAATATATATGTTTTAGAAAATGAAAAAGGAGTGAAGTTATGTACAAAAAGCTTTATAGGTCAAGGACGGAGAGGATGATAGCAGGAGTTTGTGGAGGTATTGCCAAATATTTTGAAATTGACCCTACATTAGTTAGATTAGCTTGGGTTTTTGCTACATTTCTTGGAGGTTCAGGAATTTTAGCATATTTAATATGTGCAATAGTAATTCCACTTGAACCTATTGAATGATATTATATGATAGGGGGATTTTTATGTTTAAGAAAAGTCTAAAACTTATTTTTACAGAACCACTTATGGTGCTTCCTCTATTTATATGCAATCTTTTAGGAAATGCCAGAATACCAGTGAAAAATCAAATTGTTGGATATGGATTTGATATAAATAGTATAATTAGAGCCTATTCAAGACAAATTATAGCTGCACTGCTGATTATGGTTGTATTATTATTTATATCACCATTTTTAACAGCTTGGACAAATTTGATGGTAAAGGATAAGGTTTTAAGTGGTAAAATAGATTTTAATAAAAATTCAAAAAAGGCATTTAAATATTATGTTAGAGTTTTGGTGGTTTCTTTAGCATTAATAGCTGCATTGATTATTTATATATTTTTATCTATATTTATAATAGGTAGCTTATATGTTGCATCCAAAGGCTCAGCAGGTGTCTTTATAATTGGAATATTAATTTTTGTTTTAATTTTAGGCTTTGTTGCTATATTGGTAACACCTGTGATTCCTATTCTTGTGGTTGAAGATGAAGGTTTTACAGGAGCGTTTAAAAGGTCTTTTGAGTTTGGGTTTTCAAATTTCTTTAATATATTAGGGGTTTTTGTATTTAATATGATTATAGGATTATTAGTAGGTATAATATTTAAAAATGTTAAGATTATACAAACACTGATAAATTCATATATGTCAACTTTATTAACTGTTTATATAATAAACAAATATATTGAAGAGTATATAGGATTTGATAAACAAAATGAAGTTCAAGCATTGGAGGATAGTACAACATTAGAATAATATATTGGGGCAATTTGCCCCATTTTATTTTTGATTTTAAATTAACAAAGTTAATTTTTTAAACAAAATATTAACAGTTATACATTTTATTGACTCTATACTCTGGAATAATTAAAATAAAAATGTATATCTTGGAAATAAAATTAGATTACCACCTTGACAGAATATATTTATTTTTATATACTTTGATTATAAAAATATTTGAGAATCAAAATATTGAGGTGGTACTGTGTCAAAGACATATTCAGTTTTAAACGAGCTTTTAGTGGAATTATTTAATGACATACTTATGATTGAACAGCAGGCATTAAAATCAAAGGATTTTAATGATTTATCAATCACAGAAATCCATACAATTGAGGCAATAGGAATGTATGGAGATAAGACTATGTCTGAAGTCGCAGAAAAACTAAACATAACAGTAGGAACTCTTACTGTTGCAGTAAATAATCTTGAGAAAAAAGGATATGTAGAAAGAAAACGTTCAGAAGAGGACAGAAGAATAGTTTTTGTACATCTAACAAATAAAGGTAAACTTGCCTATAGAATGCACGAAAAGTTCCATAGTGCTATGATTAATGAAGTAATTGAGGGACTAACTGATGAGGAAGAAAAGATTTTAGTAAGTTCCCTTGAAAAATTAAATAACTTCTTTAAGAAAAGGCTTAAGAAAATAGGTGGTGAAGAATAAGTGAAACTAATTGGTATTGGAAAATGTGTTCCCGAGAGGGTTGTAACAAATGATGAACTTTCTAATTTTGTTGACACATCAGATGAATGGATAGTAACAAGAACAGGAATAAAAGAGAGAAGATTAACCCTTGGACAAAACACCTCTGACTTGGCAAGTATTGCTGCACAAAGGGCAATAGATATGGCTAAAATAAGTGCAGAGGATATTGATTTGATAATTGTATCAACAGTAACACCCGATTATTTTACTCCATCAACAGCCTGTGTTGTTCAAAAGAATATAGGAGCAAAGAATGCAGCCTGCTTTGATCTGAATGCAGGTTGTACAGGGCTTATATATGGTCTTGTTACGGCAGAGGCTATGCTAAAAACACTAAATTATAGATATGCACTTATAATTGGTGCAGAAACTCTTTCAAAGATAATTGACTGGAATGACAGAAATACCTGCGTTCTGTTTGGTGACGGTGCTTCTGCATGTGTTGTAGAAGCATCAAAGGATGGTGTGCTAAGCATGTACCTTTCATCAGAGGGAGAAAAGGGAAAATACCTTGAGTGCAATGGGCTTCCTCTAAGGAATATTTTAATACAGAACACGTGGGATAGTTTTGTAAGGATGGATGGAAGGGAAGTTTTTAAGTTTGCAACAAATGCAATAGTGAAATGCATTGATATTCTTTTAAAGGACGCAAATTTACAAAAGGATGATATAGCCTATGTTGTTCCACATCAAGCAAATATAAGAATAATAGACTATGCTGCAGATAAGACAGGAATAGGAAGGGATAAATTCTATGTTAATATAGATAAATATGGAAATACTTCATCTGCAAGCATAGGTATAGCCCTATGTGAGATGTATGAAAAGGGAATGTTAAAGAAGGATGATAAGGTTGTTTTAGTTGGCTTTGGAGGAGGATTAACTTCAGGAGGCCTAATAATAAATTGGAGTATATAAGGAGGAGTCAATGATGTTTGAAAAGATAAGAAATATAATAGCAGATCAACTTAATTTAGATGAAAATGAAATTGCAGAGGATACAACATTTGTAGATTTAGGTGTTGATTCATTAGACCTTTTCCAAATATTAATAAGCCTTGAGGATGAGTTTGGAATCGAAATTCCAAATGAAGATGCAGAAAATATTAAAACTGTAAAGGATGTAGTAGAGTACATAAAGGAAAGAATAGGTGATGAATAATGATAAAAACAAAGCTTTGTGAACTTTTAAATATAGAGCATCCAATTATTCAAGGTGGAATGGCTTGGATTGCAGACAGTAGCCTTGCGGCTGCTGTCTCAAATGCAGGTGGGCTTGGAATTATTGCAGCAGGAAATGCCCCGGGTGAAATAGTTAGGGAAGAAATAAGAAAGGCAAAGAGACTAACAGATAGACCCTTTGGTGTAAACATAATGCTTTTGAGTCCCTATGCAGAGGAGGTTGCAAAGATAGTATGTGAAGAAAAAGTAGCAGTAGTAACAACTGGTGCAGGCAACCCCGGAAAATACATTGAAATGTGGAAGGAAAATAACATAAAGGTAATACCAGTTGTTCCATCAGTTGCACTTGCCAAAAGAATGGAGAGAAGCGGTGTAGATGCAGTAATTGCAGAGGGACACGAATCGGGAGGACATATAGGTGAACTTACGACTATGGCACTTGTACCTCAGGTTGTTGATGCTGTTTCGATTCCTGTTGTTGCAGCAGGAGGAATAGCGGATGGAAGAGGACTTTTAGCAGCACTTTCTTTAGGTGCCGTTGGAGTTCAAATGGGAACAAGATTTTTGGTTGCAAAGGAATGTAATGTACATCAAAACTATAAACAGAGAGTCTTGTCAGCAAAGGATATTGACACAGTTATCACAGGCTTATCAACAGGACATCCAGTACGTTCCCTAAGAAATAGATTTACAAGAGAACTTTTAAATATTGAAAAACAAGGCCTTGATGCTGAAGTTTTTGAGCAAAGGGCAGCAGGTTCACTGAAAAGAGCTGCAATTGATGGTGATATAGATTTTGGTTCAGTAATGGCTGGGCAAGTATCAGGTCTTGTAAGAAAAGAACAGACTTGTAGTGAAATTATTGAGGAGATAGTAAAAGAAGCATCAGATTTATATAAAGCTTTAGGCGGGATGGTGAGATAAATGAAGATAGCCTATTTATTCTCAGGACAGGGAAGTCAATATTTAAATATGGGTAAAGAACTTTATGAATTAAAGGAAGCAAATGAAGTATTTGAAAGGGTAAATAGCAGTGTTGATATAGATGTAGCAAAGCTTTGCTTTGAAGAGCAAGAAAATTTAAATAAGACAGAATATGCACAGATTGCAATATTTACTGTAAGTATGGCAGCATTGAGTGTTTTAAAAGCAAAGTCTATAGAAGTAGATTCAGCAATTGGACTTAGTCTTGGAGAATATTCTGCTCTATGTTTTGCAGGAAGCTTTACTTTAGAGGATGGTGCAAAGCTTGTGAGAAAAAGAGGACAGATTATGGGAAGGTGTGCAGAAAAGGTAAAGGGTACAATGGCTGCAATAGTAGGGCTTGATGAGAATATGATAGAAGATATTTGTAAAAAAGCAGCGGATGCTGGATTTGTAAGGGCTGCAAACTACAACTGTCCAAAGCAGGTTGTAATTGCAGGTGAAGAAGATGCAGTACTTAAGGCTATGAATATAGCGGAAGGCTTAGGTGCAAAGGCAGTAAAGCTAAATGTAAGTGGTGCCTTTCATACAGATATGTTAAAGGATGCAAGTGAAGAATTCTATAGCGTATTGAAGGAGATAGATATTAATCAGCCTAAAAGGAAGGTAATTTCAAATCTAAATGGAGATTATTATAAAAATGATAGTGATGTAAGAGAGATTTTAAAATTGCAGATGATTTCTCCAGTATACTTTGAAAAGGGAGTAAAGAAGCTTATTGAAGATGGTTATGATACCTTTATAGAGCTTGGACCATCGAAGGTTTTAAGTGGTTTTGTAAAAAAAATAGATAGAAAACTAACAACGCTAAATGTAGAAGATATTAAGTCGCTTGAAAAAACGTTGGAGTATATTGGAGGTAAGTAATATGAAGGTGGCAATAGTAACCGGAGCAAGTCGTGGAATAGGAAGGGCAATTTCGATTGAACTTGCAAAGATGGGAATAAATTTAGTTTTAAATTATAGAAAGAGCGAAGATGATGTTAAAGAAACAGTTGAAGAGGCTAAAAAATATGGTGTTGAGGTTTTAACTGTTAAGGGAGATGTAAGTGATTTTAATGGAGCAAAATCTATTGTAGACGAGGCAATAAATAAATTTGGAAAAGTAGATATACTTGTAAATAATGCGGGAATAACAAAGGACACATTGATTTTAAGGATGAAGGAAGATGATTTTGATTCAGTTATTGATGTTAACCTAAAGGGTACCTTCAATATGATAAAACACGCATCACCTTATATAATGAAATCAGAGGCAGGAAGGATAGTAAACATCTCTTCGGTAATAGGACTTATTGGTAATGTAGGTCAGGCAAATTATGCGGCATCAAAATCTGGAGTTATAGGACTTACAAAATCAGTTGCTAAGGAACTTGCATCAAGAGGTGTTACTGTAAATGCAGTTGCACCTGGATATATAGATACAGATATGACTAAGGTTTTAAGTGATAAGGTTAAGGAAGGAATAAAAAATTTAATACCTCTAAAGAGAGTTGGAACTGTGGAGGATGTTGCACATTTGGTCGCGTTTTTAGTTTCAGATAAGGCGTCATATATAACAGGACAGGTTATAAACGTTGATGGTGGAATGGTTATGTAGGAGGTGTAGTATGAATAGGGTTGTTGTAACAGGACTTGGAGCGGTAACTCCACTTGGAAATAACGTTAAGGATTTTTGGAGTGGGCTTAAGGAAGGTAAAAACGCTATTGATTTCATAAAATCTTTTGATAATCAAAATTTTAAGGCTAAGCTTGCGGCAGAAGTTGATATAAATATAGAGGACTATATTGATAAAAAAGAAGCAAGAAGAATGGATAGGTTTACACAATTTGCCCTTATAGCAGCAAATGAAGCAGTTTTAGATTCAGGAATTAATGTTGATAATGTGGATAAATATAGATTTGGAGTAGTTTTAGGCTCGGGTGTTGGTGGAATAAAGACACTTGAGAATGAACATACAACACTTTTAGAAAAGGGACCAGGGAGAGTATCTCCTTATTTTATACCAATGATGATAAGCAATCTTGCAGCAGGCAATATTGCAATTAAATTTGGTGCAAAGGGAATAGCAAATACAGTAGTTACAGCCTGTGCTTCGGGAACGAATGCAATTGGTGAAGCCTATAGATTGATAAAGTCAGGTGTACTTGATATAGCAATTACAGGTGGAACGGAGGCAGCAATAACTCCTCTTGCCCTTGCAGGTTTTAGTTCCTTGAAAGCACTAAGTTTTAGTGAAGATAAAAATAGGGCTTCAATTCCATTTGATAGAGAAAGAGAAGGTTTTGTAATGGGAGAAGGAAGCGGAATTTTAATACTTGAAAGTTTAGAGCACGCAGTAAAAAGAGGAGCAAAAATATATGCAGAGGTTGTAGGTTATGGTGCAACCTGTGATGCCTACCACATTACAGCACCTGTTGAATCGGGTGAAGGTGCAGCCTGTGCTATGGAGATGGCAATAAAAGATGCTGGTATAGATATAACCTGTGTAGATTATATAAATGCCCACGGAACCAGCACACCCTATAACGATAAAATTGAAACAACAGCAATAAAGAAGGTATTTAAAGATCACGCGTATAAATTAGCTGTTAACTCAACAAAATCAATGATTGGGCATCTTCTTGGTGCAGCTGGTGCAGTTGAGGCAATTGTGTGCGTTAAGTCTGTTCAGGAGGATTTCGTACATCCTACAATAAACTTGAATGTAAAGGATGAAGAATGCGATTTAGATTATGTACCACATACAGGACGTAGTATGAGGGTAAACTATGCATTATCTAACTCACTTGGTTTTGGTGGGCATAATGCCAGCATATTATTAAAGAAATGGGAAGGTTGATGTTATGGATGTAAAGAAGCTTCAGGAACTAATTGAATGTGTGAGCAACTCTAATTTAACATATTTTGAGGTTGAAGAGGGCGGCACAAAGATAGTTATGAAAAAAGAGTGTGAGGGCGTTTTACTAAAGGAAGTACCAAAAATAGATAGGCCTATCTCTGTAGATAAGATTGAAGAAAAGTCCTATGAAAAGGTAGAAAATATAAAGATACAGGAGATTAGGGATGAGATAATTGTGAAGTCTCCAATGGTTGGTACCTTCTACAGTGCACCATCACCAGATGCATCACCCTTTGTTGCAGTTGGTCAAAGGGTTAAAAAGGGAGATATATTGTGCATAATTGAGGCTATGAAGATAATGAATGAGATTGAAGCAGAAGTTGATGGTACTATTGCGGCGGTATGTGTACAAAATGGTGAAATGGTGGAGTACGGTCAAGCACTCTTTAGAATTCAAAAGGATGGTGAGTAATGTGCTTACTATAAATGATATAAAAAAGATAATTCCACATAGATATCCATTTTTGCTTGTGGATAGAGTGGATGAATTAGAGCCAGGTAAAAGAGCAATAGGATATAAAAATGTAACCTTCAATGAGTATTTCTTTCAAGGACATTTTGAACAGGAACCTGTAATGCCTGGTGTCTTAATAATTGAGGCTCTTGCTCAAGTTGGTGCCATTGCAGTTCTATCCCACGAGGACTATAAGGGTAAGATGGCATATTTTGGAGGAATAAATAATGCAAAGTTTAGAAGGAAGGTAGTTCCTGGAGATGTACTAAAGCTTGAGGTTGAGATGATAAAACTAAAGTCAAGGGCAGGAGTTGGAAAGGCTGTTGCCTACGTTCAAGATGAAATCGCCTGTGAAGCTGAAATTATGTTTATTACAGCATAGGCTGGAGGTTATGTATGAAAAGGATACTTGTTGCAAATAGAGGTGAAATAGCAGTAAGGATTATAAGGGCGTGTAGAGAGCTTGGTATTGAAACAATAGCAGTTTATTCTGAGGCGGATACTAATTGTTTGCACGCACACCTTGCTGACCACGCAATATGTATAGGTCCTGCAAAATCTAAGGATAGCTATTTAAATATGCAAAATATATTAACAGCAGCACTGATGACAGGATGTGATGGTATACATCCAGGTTATGGCTTTTTATCTGAAAATAGTAAGTTTGCAAAGATGTGCGAAGAGTGTGGAATTAAATTCATAGGTCCATCTCCAGAAGCTATATCCCTTATGGGAAATAAGTCAGTGGCAAAGGAGACGATGAAAAAAGCAGGGGTACCTGTTGTTCCAGGTTCAGAGGGTGCTGTAAAATCCTTAGATGAGGGATTAAAGATTGCAAAAAATATAGGCTTCCCCGTTATGATAAAGGCCTCTGCTGGAGGTGGAGGAAGAGGAATGAGACTTGTTTTTAAAGAAGAAGAATTTGTACAAAGTTTTACTTCCGCAAAACAAGAAGCAGAGGCCGCCTTTTCAGATGGAAATCTTTATATTGAAAAATATATAGAAAAACCAAGGCATATAGAATTTCAGATACTTGCAGATGAATATGGTAATGTAGTTCACTTAGGGGAAAGAGATTGCTCTATACAAAGAAGAAATCAAAAGGTTATAGAGGAGGCACCAAGTTCTCTATTAAGTGAAGGGTTAAGAAAAAGAATGGGAGAGGCTGCAATATCTGCGGCAAAGGCTGTGAATTACAAAAATGCAGGGACAATTGAATTTCTTTTAGATGCAAATGGTAATTTCTATTTTATGGAGATGAATACAAGAATACAGGTAGAGCATCCTGTTACAGAGCTTGTAACTGGTATAGATTTAATTAAAGAACAGATACGAGTAGCAAAGGGAGAAAGATTAAGGTTTTCTCAGGATGATATAAAAATAAAGGGACACGCTATAGAGTGTAGAATTAATGCTGAAAATCCAGATAAGAATTTTATGCCATCACCAGGAGAAATAAAAAGGCTTATAGTCCCATCAGGTTTTGGTGTAAGATTTGATAGTCATATATATCAAGGGTATAAAATACCACCATATTATGATTCAATGATAGGGAAATTAATTGTATATGGAGAAACAAGGCAAGAGGCCATAAGTAGGATGAATAGGGCCCTATATGAACTTATAGTCGATGGAATAGATACAAATATAGATTTCTTAAGCAGAATAATAAACCACAAGGATTTTATAGAGGGAAATATAGATACTTCCTTCATTAAGAAGAACTTTGATATTTAGGGGGTGATGTTATGATTGATAATATGTTTGATAGGAAAAAGGAAATAATTTATGATAATTTATCGGCAAAAGTAGATATACCAGATGGACTATGGATAAAATGTGATAGATGCAAAAAGATTATATATAAGGATGATTTAATCTCATCCCTATATGTCTGTACAAGTTGTGGATATCATTTTAGAATTACTGCACCCCAAAGAATTGAGATGCTATGTGATGAAGGAAGTTTTGAAGAGATTGATGGAGACCTTGTAGGGGATGATCCTTTGAATTTCCCAGGGTACAAGGAAAAGTTAAGTAGATTAAGAGAAGAGACAGGATTAAAGGAGGCTGTTGTAACTGGAATTGGTAGGATAGAGGGATTAGAAGTTGCACTTGGAGTTATGGACAACCGATTTTTAATGGGAAGTATGGGATATGCTGTAGGTGAGAAAATAACAAGGCTTGTTTATAGATCAATAGAAAAGAGGATACCGCTTATCATATTTACAACATCAGGTGGTGCAAGAATGCAGGAGGGAATAGTGTCACTTATGCAGATGGCAAAAACAAGTGCTGCACTTGCAAAACACAATAAAGAGGGACTTTTATACATATCCTATTTAACAGATCCTACAACAGGAGGAGTTTCTGCCAGCTTTGCAATGCTTGGTGATATAATACTGGCAGAACCTGGTGCTCTAATTGGGTTTGCAGGGCCAAGAGTTATTGAACAGACAATAAGACAAAGACTTCCGGAAGGTTTCCAGACATCAGAGTTTTTGTTAAAGCACGGATTTGTTGATAGGGTTGTAGATAGAAGGGATATGAAGAGTATGTTAAATAGCATTTTAAGAATGCACTTGGGGGTGAGGTAATGTCGGTTCTTGATTTAGATAAAAAGATTGAGGAGCTTGAGATAAAAATTGAGGAACTTAGAAAGATTTCAACGGAAAACAACATTGATTTAACTTGTGAAATAGAGAAGATGGAAAAGAAGCTTCTTGAACTTAGGAATGATTTATCAAGTAAACTCACCCCTTGGGATAGAGTAGTTTTAGCAAGAATGAATGATAGACCAACAAGTCTTGACTATATAGAAATGATTTTTGATGATTTTATTGAGTTCCACGGAGATAGACTCTATGGAGATGATCCTGCGATTGTTGGTGGAATTGCTACCTTAGATGGAATCCCTGTTACTGTAATTGGTGAACAAAAGGGTAGAAATACTAAGGAAAACCTATATAGAAATTTTGGTATGCCTCATCCTGAAGGATATAGAAAGGCACTAAGACTAATGAAGCAGGCAGAAAAGTTTAAAAGGCCTATTATAACATTTATAGATACTCCAGGTGCTTACTGTGGAATAGGTGCTGAGGAGAGAGGGCAGGCAGAGGCAATAGCAAGAAATTTAATGGAGATGTCAACAATAGACACACTAAAGATTGCAATAGTAATAGGGGAAGGTTCAAGTGGAGGTGCCCTTGCAATATCTGTAGCAGATGAGATTTGGATGCTTGAAAATGCGGTATATTCTATTTTGTCACCTGAAGGTTTTGCAAGCATACTCTGGAAGGATGCTTCTCGTGCAAAGGAGGCTGCTGATGTTATGAAGATGACGGCCTACGATTTAATGGAGCTTGGAATTATAAATAGAATAATTAAAGAACCGGCAGGAGGAGCCCATAAGGCACCACAAATGGTGGCAGATGAGATAAAGAGGAATTTGATTGCAGTCATAAAAGGATAGGTTGTATTTATATAACCTATCCTTTTAATTTTTAAGTTTCTTTTAAAAATAATACAAAATGTATGAAAAATGAAATCGATATGTTATAATATTTCAAATCGGTATTGTCTTTTTTATTATATAATAGAAAGGAGTATGGTAATGATTGGGTTAATATTGGGAATTTTAATTATTGCAGCTTTTATATTTTTATATTATTTGATGGATGATGTAAGAAAAGTTGCAAAAAATGGTTTTGAAGAAGAGGGAAGCTTTTTAGGATTGAGTGCAGTTGGATTTATAACGTTGTTTTTTGATACATTAGGAATAGGTAGCTTTGCTCCGGCAACCTCGATGTTTAAAATATTTAAACTAACAGATGAAAGAACTATACCGGGTACATTAAATGTTTCTATGACAATACCAATTATACTTGAGGCTTTAATTTTTATTAGAATTATAGAAGTTGATATAATTACTCTTATTACAATGATTTTAGCTTCAGTTTTTGGAGCTATTTTAGGAGCAGGAATAGTATCTAAACTAAATACAAAGAAGGTTATATTTAGTATGGGTATGGCACTTTTATTTGTGGCAACTTTAATGGTAGCAGGACAACTTAATATACTACCTATCGGTGGGGATTCAATTGGGTTAAGAGGTGGTAAGTTGATTTTTGCTGTGGTAGCAAATTTTATATTAGGAGCTTTAATGACAATAGGAATAGGACTTTATGCACCTTGTATGGCTCTTGTTTATGCACTTGGTATGAGTCCAAAGGTTGCATTTCCTATAATGATGGGGTCTTGTGCTTTTTTAATGCCAGCAGCTTCAATAAAGTTTATTAAAGAGGGAGCATATGATAAAAAGGCAGCGGTTGCAATAACTTTATTTGGGTCTGTTGGAGTTTTAATTGCTGCCTTTATTGTAAAAGAAATGAGATTAGATTTATTAAAGTGGGTTGTTATTATAGTTATTCTCTACACTTCCTTTATGATGTTTAAGTCCTTTAAAAAATATACAGGAGAGATAATTGAGGCATAAATTAAAATGATTGTTGTAGACAAGTTGTAAAAATATTCGTATAATGTATTTGATTAATTATGATAGGGTGATGTGTTTATGGCAGTTACTATAAATGATGTTGCAAAAGAGGCTGGGGTTTCAATTACAACTGTGTCAAGAGTAATAAACGGAAATTATCCTGTAAAGCAGGAAACAAGGCAGAGGGTTGAGGAAGCAATAAAAAAGCTCAATTTTCAACCAAATCCTATTGCAAGAAGTCTTGTTAGTAGAAAGACAAATAGCATTGGAATAGTGGTTCCAAGTATTACAAATATGTATTTTACAGAGGTTGTAGACGGTATAGAAAAATATGCAAGAAACAACAGCTATGATATATTTTTAAATATAACAAATGGAGATGCAAAGGCAGAAATAAATGCAGTAAATAAATTTATAGAGAGATATGTGGATGGGATAATAGTTGTAGACCCTCAAACAGAAAATATTCTGTCAGGTTTTTATAATGAAATAGTAAATACAGTTCCTGTTGTTTTTGTGAATGGATATCATCAGGAGATAGACTTAAGTTTTGTTATAAGTAATGAAGAGAATGGATTTAAAAATGCTCTAAAGCATCTTAATAAAACAGGGCATAAAAATATTATATTTGTAAGAGGTGAAAGCAGTTATTCCTATGATTTAAAGGAGAATATATATAGAAAATTTATTAAAAACATAGGAAGCATTGAATACGTATTAACTGTTAATGCAGGTAATAGTATTGAAGTTGTTGAAAACACTAAAAAGTCAATAATAAACGTAAGTAGAGATATAAAACTTGGTGAAGATTTTACTGCACTTATTGCCTGCAATGACCTTATGGCAACTGGTGCTTTAAATGCTTGCCTTGAACTTGGAATTAAAGTTCCAGATGAATTTTCAATCATTGGTTTTGACAATATAATTTTATCTCAAATGACTACGCCAAAGCTCTCAACTGTTGATCAAAATATGAAAAAGCTTGGGGAGAAGTCTGCAGAAATGCTTTTTAATTATATAGAATCAGGATATGAAGCTGACAAGGTATTGATTAATACAAAATTAATATTAAGAGAAAGTTGTAGGATATGATATAAAGTCTCACATTTAGTCTTTAATTAAACTAAATGTGAGATTTTTGTTCATATTAAATTGATGGACAATTTAGAAAAATTATTTTATAATATAACTGAAAACGTTTTCTAAAGGGGTGTGTATAATGAAAAGTTTTTTTGGAGTTGATTATTATCCAGAACACTGGCCTGTTGAGATGATGGACAAAGATATTAATAGAATGGTAGATATGGGGGTTGAGGTTGTTAGAATAGGAGAGTTTGCTTGGCATATAATGGAGAAAAATGAGGGCGAATACGATTTTTCCTTTTTTGATATGGTGATAGAGAAGCTCAAAAAAAGAGGCATTAAAGTCATATTTGGAACTCCAACAGCAACTCCACCAGCTTGGCTTATAAACAAATATCCTGAAATACTTCAGCGGGATGAAAACCTAATGCCAAGGAGTTTTGGCGGAAGAAGGATGTACTGTTATAATAACGAAACATACAGAGAATATACTAAAAGGATTGTTACAGAGCTTGCAAATCATTATAAGAATGAGGATTCAATAATAGCTTGGCAGATAGATAATGAATTTGGACACGAGGGAAGTGATTTATGCTTCTGTGACACTTGTAAAAGAGGTTTTAGGAATTATCTAAAGGAAAAGTATGGAACAGTAGATAATCTAAACAAGTCTTGGGGAACAGTTTTTTGGAGCCAAACATATAACAGCTTTGATGAAATTCCACTACCACTTAAGACTATAACGCATCATAACCCTTCTATGCAGCTTGACTATAAGAGATTTATGTCAAAGTCAATAAATGAATATGCAAAGTTTCAAGTGGACATTTTAAGAGATATTTTAGGAGAGAAGGCATTTATTACTACTAATATAGCAGGTGGATATTTTGATAAAAATTTTGACCATAAACAAATGGCAAAGGAAATGGATATTGCCTCCTATGACAACTATCCTGTTTGGGGAGGCCTAAAGGAACCAATTACTCCTGCCAACATTGCAATGGATTTAGATTTTATAAGAGGTTTAAAAAGAAAAAACTTTTGGATTGTTGAAGAGCTTATGGGAGCACAGGGGCATACCATAATAGGATATCTTCCAAGGCCAAATCAAGCAAAGATGTGGGCATATCAAGCAGTAGCCCACGGTGCACAATCTATACTTTTCTTTAGATATAGAACAGCAACCTTTGGAACAGAGGAATTTTGTTTAGGTATCATTGACCAAGATAATAGAGAGGGAAGAAAATACAGGGAGGTTAAGGAGTTCTTTAAAGATGTAAAGGGTTATAGGGAGCTTCTTCAAAGTCCAATAAAGTCAGAGATAGCCTTTTTATATGATTATGAAAATATATGGGCTTGGAAGATTCAACCTCAAAGTACAGCCTTCAACTTTAAAGAGGAAATGTTAAAGTTATATACAGCCTTCTATAGACATAATACGCATATAGATGTAATAGATTCTAAGGATGACTTTAGCAATTACAAGGTTGTTGTATTGCCTGTTATGATGATAGTTGATGAGGAGCTAAAGCATAGACTTGAGGAGTTTACTAAAAAAGGAGGAACAGTTGTCCTTACCTACAGGACATCCATAAAGGACAGAAACAACAATCTTTATCTTGGAAAAGCAATGCCCTGCAATTTAAATGACCTTACAGGCATAGAGGTGGAGGAGATAGAATCACTTCAGGAGGGGCAATTTGCCTATGCAGATGGCAAATTTGGAAGGACAAAATGTAGTGTTATGAGGGAAATGATAAATTCAAAGGGGGCAGAGGTTCTATATACATATCAGGATAAGTTTTATAGAGAAAAGGGATGTATAACATTAAATAAATTTGGACAAGGCGAAGTATATTACATTGGAACATCTGCTGATGAAGAAATATTAACAAAAATAGCAGAGGAGATAGTAATTAAAAATGATATAGAACATTATAATACGCCCTATGGTGTTGAGGTATATACAAGATATTTAAATGATAAAAAGTATATGTTTGTTATGAACCATACAGATGAAGATAAGGAGGTCTTGGGCATAAAGCTTATGCCTTATGATAGTAAGATTATAGAGGTGAAATAGATGGGGGTAAGAAAATATAACGAATATATTGGCTTATATACTAAATCAATGCAGTATGTATTTAAATTAGAGGATGATTTAATAAGACACGTTTATTTTGGTGAGGAAATACCTTTAGAGGACTTTGAGTTAGAAAAGATACAGGAGGTTTCCTCTAATGATTCAATATATGACGTTGCTAAGGAGGAGTTTTCTTATCACGGTAAGTTAAGGTTTAAAGAAACTTGTCTTAAGGTTGAGTTTGAAGATGGAACAAGAGACCTTGTCTTAAAGTTAAAGGATTTTAAAGTAGATGAGGATTATGTTGAAGTTCTACTAAAAGATGAACATTATAAAATAGAAGTAATACTTAAATATAAAGTTTATGAAGAAGAGGATTTACTTGCAAGATGCATTGAAGTTAAAAATGTAGGTGAAGGTATTATAAAAATAGAGAAGGCCTTTTCCTTTGAACTAAATCTTGATGGATTAGGATATTATATAAACAACGTTGGAGGACATTGGGGTAAAGAAGGGGTAAGGTTTAGACAACAGGTAGGCTACAGTAAGGTTGTATTAGAGAGTAGAAAGGGCAATACAGGACATAACAACAATCCATACTTTATCATTGAAAGGGATGCAGAGGAGGATAGGGGGGAAGTTTACTTTGGTGCTTTAGAATATAGTGGTAATTTTAAAATAGTTGCAGAAGGAATGCCCTATGGTTATACAAGGGTATTAGTAGGGATTAACGATTTTGATACCTCAATTACATTAGAAGAGGGACAGAGTTTAGCTTTACCAACAGTTTATTTTGGTTATACTAAAAAGGGTCTTGGAGAAATGTCAAGAAGGATGCACAGGTTTGTTATAAACAAATTAATGCCCATAAACTTTAACCAAAGAATACGACCGGTTTTGTATAATTCTTGGGAGGCAACTTTATTTGATGTTAAATGCAGCGAGCAAATAGAGCTTGCAAAGAGAGCAAAGGAGATAGGGTGCGAACTATTTGTTGTAGATGACGGTTGGTTTGGGGAGAGAAATAGTGATAGGGCAGGTCTTGGGGATTGGTATGTAAACAAGGAGAAATTTCCACAAGGTTTAAAACCTTTAATTGATGAGGTTAAAGCCTTAGGAATGGATTTTGGGATATGGGTTGAACCTGAAATGGTAAATATAGATAGCAACCTTTATAGAAATCATCCTGATTGGGTGTACCACTTTAACAATAGAAAATGTACTACTGCAAGAAATCAACTTGTTTTAAATATGACTTTAAAGGAAGTTCAGGACTATGTATATAGCGTACTTGATGAGCTTTTAACTCAAAACGATATAAGCTTTATAAAATGGGATATGAATAGACCATTTTCAGAGGCAGGTGCTCTAAACCTTAAGGATAAAAGAAGTGTTTGGATAAAGCATACAGAGGCAGTTTTTGAGATAGTAAAACGGTTGAGGGAAAAGCATCCTAATGTGCATTTTGAAGCCTGTGCTTCTGGAGGAGGAAGGGTTGATTTAGGAAGTATAAGATATTTTGATCAATATTGGACAAGTGATAATACTGATGCCTTTGATAGATTGAAGATACAAGAGTCCTACAGCTTAATTTATCCAGCTATTGCTATGAGAGCTTGGGTTACAGATTGCCCTAATTTTTTAACCAACAGAATAATTCCTTTAAAATTTAGATTTCACTGTGCTATGATGGGTACATTAGGAATTGGAGGAAATATAAATAAGTGGACAGATGAAGAAAAGAAGATTGCTATGGATATGATAGAAGAGTATAAAAAAATAAGGCATATAGTTCAATTTGGAGACCTTTATAGACTATCTTCAATAGAAAAGGAAGAAATACATTCTGTTCAATATGTATTAAAGGATGAGTCGGTAGTCTTTACATTTTTACCTCGACAAAACTATTCAAAATCTAAATTTAGAATTAGGTTAAAGGGATTAGAGTTAGATAAAAGATATAAAGTAAAGATTGAAGGAAAGGAGTATTTTAAATCAGGTGCTTATATTATGAACTACGGTATAGATGTAGAGCTTAAGGGGGACTATGCCTCAAATGCAATCTATTTGAAATATGAATAATGCTACACCATTGGTGTAGCATTTATATTTAATTAATTATATAATAATTATAATAGAATTTATTGGGGTGATTTATATGAATACTGCAAAGAAAATAATAAATAGTTTAATTGAGGATATGCAAGACAATGAACTTGCAGAAGTTATAGATTTTATAACATTTTTGAAATTTAAAAAAGAAAAGCAGTTATATCAGGACTTAATTCAAGCAAGTGAAAGTAGCTTAGATTTTTGGTTAAATGAAAAAGATGATGAGGTGTGGAATGATGTATAGGCAGGGAGACATTCTATTAATACCTATACCATTTAGTAATTTAAAGTCAAATAAAAAAAGACCTGTACTTGTTTTATCTAATGCAAAATATAATTCAACCACAGAAGACATAGTAGTTGCTGCAATAACATCAAATTTAGAAGAAAAGGAATATGCAATTACTATAACTAATAATGATTTGTGGGAAGGCGAAATAAAAGTCACATCCAATATAAGAGCAGATAAAATTTATACTTTATCTAAAAATATAGTTATTAAAAAAATTGGAAGTGTTAATGTTAATGTAATAGAGAAGGTTATAAATTTAATAGAAAAGCTAATGAAGGAGTAGAAAGAAGGGAAAAGAAAAATTTCATATCCCTTCTTAATTTTTTGAAAATTGATATTTATTTTTTGGTTTGGTTGTTATATAATGATTATAGAAAAGGTTTTCTATAAGGAGGAACGGATATGGCAGAGTTAAGATGGAATCCACTTTTAAAGACTTGGACTATGGTAGCTTCAAATAGACAGCAAAGACCTAATATGCCAAAGGATTGGTGCCCATTTTGCCCAGGTTCGGGAAGAGTACCAGACAATTATGACGTTTATAAATACGATAATGACTTTCCTGCTCTAACTCAATCACCTGGACAGCCTGATGTTGATGGAAATGACTTATATAAAGTTGCTCAAAACTATGGAAAGTGCGAAGTTATATTGTATTCACCAGAACACACCAAAACACTTCCAGAACTTGAAGTTTCACATATATATAAATTAGTCAATCTTTGGACTGAAAGGTTTGCGGAACTCTCAAAGGATGAAAAAATAAAGTATATATTTGAATTTGAAAATAGAGGAGAGGAAGTTGGAGTTACAATGCCTCATCCTCACGGACAGATATATGGATATTCCTTTGTACCACTTAAGGTTAAGGTTGAACTTGATTCTTGTAAAGAATATTATAAAGAACACAATGAATGTATGATTTGTAGAATGAATAGAGAAGAAAAGGATTTTGAAAAGAGAGTTATATATGAAAATGAAAGTTTTATTGCATATATTCCCTTCTTTACAGATTACCCTTACGGAGTATTTATAGTAAGTAAATCCCACAAGGGGAACTTTACAGAGTTTACTGACAAAGAAAAATGGGATTTAGCAGATATATTAAAAAAGGTAACTGGTGCATTTGATACACTTTTTGAAAGATTATTTCCTTATATGATGTGTATACATCAAACGCCAGTTAACTGTGAAGAGTATAAGGACAGTGCAGACTATTATCACTTCCATATAGAGTTTTACCCACCACTTAGGGATGCAAATAAAATAAAATATTATGCTTCATCTGAAATGGGTGCGTGGGCTGCCTGCAATACCCTTGCGGTTGAACAAACATCAGAACAATTAAGGGAAGCATTAAGAAAATTTTTAGATAAGATAGGGGGATAATTATGGAGGTAAAAATACTAAAGGATATGTTTGAAAAGGAATATGGTGAAGGAGTAGTTGATGTTTATTTTTCACCAGGAAGAGTTAATCTTATAGGAGAACATATAGATTATAATGGAGGATATGTTTTTCCTGGTGCTTTAACAATAGGTATTTATGGGATGCTTAGAGATAGAAGCGACAATATTATACGATTAAGGTCTAAAAATGCAATAGGAGAGGTTGTAATAGATTTAGATAGAGAGATAGTATACGATGAAAGGGATGATTGGGGTAACTATCCAAAGGGAGTAATAAAGAAGATAATGGAATTAGGATATAAGGTTAATGGTTTTGATATATTATTCTACAGCAACCTACCAGATGGTGCAGGACTTTCTTCTTCTGCAGCAATTGAAGTTTTAACTGCCTATATATTGTTACACAAGAATAAGGCTGAAGATATAGATAGAGTAGAAATAGCAAAACTATGCCAAGAGGTTGAGAATAAATTTGTTGGTGTAAATTGTGGAATTATGGATCAGTTTGCTGTTTCTGTAGGAAGAGAAAATAATGCAATTTTACTTGACTGTTCAAATCTTTATTATGAATATGTTCCCTTTAATTTAAAGGATTCAAGCTTAGTTATAATGAATACAAACAAAAGAAGAGAACTTAGTGAATCAAAGTATAATGAAAGAAGAGCAGAGTGTGACAAGGCACTTGATATTATAAAAGCCCACAAAGAAATAGAAAACCTTTGCCAAGCAGAAATAAAGGATTTAGATTATATTGAAGATGAAACAATCAAAAAGAGAGCACGCCACGCAATAACAGAAAATATGAGAGTAAAGGAAGCTGTTAAAGTTTTAAGAGAGGGAGACATTGAAGCATTTTCTAAACTCTTAATCCAATCACATAAATCACTAAAGGAGGATTATGAGGTTACAGGATTGCATCTTGATGCTATAGTTGAAGAGGCATTAAAATTTAAAGGATGCCTTGGTGCAAGAATGACTGGTGCAGGTTTTGGAGGATGTGCAATTGCAATTGTAAAAGAAGGAATGGAGGAAGAATTTATTAATGAAGTTTCAAATAGATATAAAGATAGAACAGGTATAAAGGCAGATTTTTATATAAGTAAAATAGGTGATGGAGTTAAATTTATAGGAAGGTGCTAATGCTATGAAGATACAAAATATAGTATATAAAGGGCTTGACGGGATAAGGTTAGAAAATGATTATATTAGTTTAGTACTTCTGCCTAAACTTGGTGCTAAAATTGCATCATTGATTTATAAACCACAAAACTTTGAAGTTTTAGCACAGCCAGCATTAAATAAATATACACTTGCAGAGTATGGCGATAGTTTCGAAAAGTATGATACTTCAGGAATTGATGAAATGTATCCTACAATAGATGAATGTATGTATCCCTATGAAGGTTATGATGAAAAAATGCCAGATCACGGAGAACTTTGGAGTATTCCTTGGAGGGTTGAAATTTTTGATGATGAAATTATTTGCAGGGTACAGGGAATAAGGTTTAAATATGAATTTGAAAGAAGAATTAAGCTTGATAAAAATATTATAAGGCTAAATTATAAAGTAAAGAACATAGGAAGTAGTCCATTATATGGGCTTTGGGCATTTCACGGACTTGTTGCTTGTGACGAGGAGAGTAGAATTTTAATAGATGAAGATAGTATAATGAATGTCCACAAAAGCAGTATTTATGGAGATGTGGGGAATATACATCTATTCCCTGAAACCCTTGACGTGAATGGAAAAAAAGTTAGGGTTGATAGAATTGGACCTAAAACCCTTGAAAAGACAGAAAAATTCTATGTGAATGGAGAGGTTAAGAAGGGGGAAGCGTCCTTAACTTTAAATAGAAATAGATTGCTGTATAAATTATTATTTCCAAAAGATAAAATACCATACCTTGGGGTTTGGATAAATGAAGGTGGATTTAAAGGAGAATACAATTGTGCACTTGAACCCTCAAATGCTTTTTATGACTCTGTTGAAATAGCAAAAAAGTATGGTAAAATAAAACCATTAGAGGTAGAAGAAGAACAGAATTGGTATATAGATATTGTTCTTGAAGAATTGCTTTAGGAGGGGTTTTATGAATATTTTAGTAACTGGGGGTGCGGGTTATATAGGCTCCCACACCGTGAAAATGCTAAATAAGATGGGTAAGAATGTCGTTGTATATGACAATTTAGTTAAAGGACATAAGGATGCTGTTAAGTGTCCAAACTTTGTTGAGGGTGACATTTTTGACAGCGAAAAGTTAGAATGGACGATAAAGAAATACAACATTGATTCAGTTGTTCATTTTGCAGCCTACAGCCTTGTTGGAGAATCGATGGAAAAACCTCAAATGTATTACTATAACAATGTACAAGGTACTTTAAATCTACTTGATGTTATGCTTAAAAACAATGTAAAAAAGCTTGTATTTTCATCAACAGCGGCAGTTTATGGAGAACCTGAAAGGGTTCCTATAACAGAGGATATATCTAAAAATCCAACAAACGTTTATGGAAGAACAAAGCTTATTATGGAAAATGCTATGGAGGACTATTCAAGATCCTATGGATTAAAGTATGTAGCACTAAGATATTTTAATGCCTGTGGTGCTGATGATGAGGGAGATATAGGAGAAGACCACAGCCCAGAAACACACTTAATTCCTCTTGTTCTCCAAACTTGTCTTGGAAAGAGGGAGAGTATAAAAATATTTGGAGATGACTATAACACAAAGGATGGAACTTGTATAAGGGATTATATACACGTTAATGATTTGGCAGAGGCTCATATTCTTGCGTTAGAAGCACTTTATGATGGAAAGAACTCAAACGTATATAACCTTGGAAATGGTAATGGATTTACAGTTAAGGAAATAATAGAGGCAGCAGAAGAGGTTACAGGAATAAATATAAAGAAGGAAATAGCACCAAGAAGAGCAGGAGACCCAGCAGTTTTAATTGCAAGTTCTGAAAAAATAAGACGTGAACTTAATTGGAATCCAAAATATACGGATATTAAAAGGATTATAGAAACAGCTTGGAGATGGCACAAAAATCATCCCAACGGATATGATGATAAAAAGTAGCTTATATAAGCTACTTTTTTCTTACCTTCACAATTATAAGTTGTATCCACATACCGATAGAAATTAAAAATAACATAATTGCATTAAGAATATAAGCTAAATCTCTAAAACCCTCTGTAGGCATTGTTTTGGCTTTAATTATTAGAAATACGCCAAAAACTACAATTAAAACTGAAAAGATAAAGGGTAACTTAATTGACTTAGAAATCTTCCAAAGTACAAAGGATGTTAGAGCCCCAATTAATATGCAGATTGGGAAAATTAAATATTGCATAAAATCCCTCCTTTTATTTATTATATCAAGAAAATTTGCAACATAAAACTGAAAAAGTATTAATATTTATTAAAATGAAATAATTTTTTAGGGGATAAAGATGAGGGTATTTAGATATAGAAAATTTAGATTCAGAATAAATAAAAAATATTCAATATTTGGTTTTATTTTTAAGCTATATCTTTTTATATTTATAATCTGTTTGATTCTATTTTTAATTGTATACATAAACTACAAACCAAAGCCATATAAGTCTACAAATATAGTAAAAATAAAAAGAAGTGAAGCATATAAACGTGGAATGGAAATGATAAATTTTGTATGGAAATACGATGCATCTAAAAATGGAGTTGTAGATAACAGTGAAATTACAATGCCACGACATCTAAGGGATGGAGAATTAACAAGCGGAATACCCTATTGCTGGGGAGGTTATATATCCCTTGATATAAGTAATCAACCACAAGTTAAAGATTTTAAAGATGCATTAAAGAAGGGTTTAATTGCAGGAAACATCAATACAAATGGCGGATATAAGCCGCTAACAGCAGGTCTTGACTGTTCTGGTTTTGTTGGAGCTGTCTATAAACTACCTATAAAGGTTTCTACACAAATGCTTGATGATTACTTTCATCCTATAAAGTTCGAAGAGTTAAAGCCTATGGATATAATTAATCACAAAAAATACCACGTTTTTATTTATCTTAAAGAGTCAGCAGATAAAAAGGGTATCATCGTTATGGAGGCAACAACAGGGAAATATGTTGCATTTGACAGGACAACTATAAATTACAGGAGTTATTCTGAAATAAAAAAGTATATAGAAGATGGAACCTACATACCAATGAGGTATAATAGGATTGTTGAAGATAAAGTTGAACTATTTAAGGACAAGTATGAATTTAACAATTTTGATTATTTAGCTACGAACATATCATTAGATGAAGACTATCAAGGATACATAGATTATGCAGGAGATGTTGACATATACTCTTTAAAATTAAATAAAGGAAACTACAATATAAGTTTTAAAAGTGATAAACCTATCTATGTTGAAGCATATAGTGGAGAAAATAATATAATATCTTTATATGTAGATAAAAATAATGAATGTAATTTTAGTGTTGAAGATGGTCAGGATGTTAAAATAAAGATATATTCAAAAAAGCTTGAGTTTAAGTTTAAATATGATTTTAGTATTAAAACTCAATAGAAATAAGATTTAAATAATTATTAAAAAAGGCTTATCAAAATGAATTAAGATAAAGATGCTCATTTTGATAAGCTTTTTTATTAGTCTAAAGGATTTATAATTTAATATAAATTCCTATTGTTGAAACTATGAGGGCTATTATTGTTGCAGGTATAGCAAGCATTAGCCACTTTTTCCATCCTACGTGAATCTTATTTTTTTCCAGTATGCTATAGGCCATTACGTTTGCAGATGCTCCTATTGGAGTCATATTTCCTCCAATATCAAGTCCTAATGTTAATGACCATACAAAATCATCTTTACATAAAGCTAAGTCGGGATTTTGATTTATTATGCTAAGTAGAATATAGGACATAGTTAGAGCCATAGGAACGTTATCAACAACAGCACTAATTATACCACATATCCAAATAAAAGATAATGAAAGAAGTATAGGGTTTCCATTTGATAGTTTTATTATCTTTTCTGCAATTACAGATATAACGCCTGTTTTTTCAAGTGAACCTATTATTATAAATAGTCCTATAAAAAATAGAAGTGTTTCACCATCTATTGAACGCAGTATATTGTCGGACTCATCCTTGAGCAATGAAAGACAAACCATTGCGGGTAGTAAAGTTGCAATAGATGCGTATATATGAAATCCAAACATCTCATTTAAAAGATGATGTGTTACAAGGAAAACTATTGCAAAAATAAAGGATAAACCACCTATCTTTACATACTTTAAATTTGATATTTTATTTTCCAAGATTAGTTGTTCTTTTTCTCCTTCGTTAAGCTTTTTAATTGACTTTAATTTATTAAAGTTAATTAAAAAGAAAAATAATGTTACTACAACTGTTGAAATGAAGGCAATAGGACCTGTATTTCTTACAAAATCAGAGAAGGTGTAGTTAAGTACACTTCCTATTATTACGTTTGGAGGGTCTCCAACTAAAGTACCACTTCCTCCAATGTTTGCAGTACATACCTCTGCAATAACAAGAGGAACAGGATTTATATCAAACATTTTACAAAGATTTATTGTTAATATTGTAAAAAAGATAAGAACTGTAATACTGTCCATAAAACCCGCAAGAAGTGCTGTTATTAATGGAAAAACAATATATATTTTCTTGATATCAAAATTAAGTTTTTCCATTATTTTGACAGCCATAAAATTAAAAAAGTTTGCCTCTTCTAGGACTTTTATAATAATAAACATTCCTAAAAGAAGACCTATTGTGTCCCAGCTAACAAAGGACATTGCATCATTTAGAGATAAAACACCCGATGCAATTATTATTAATGCACCAATTAGAGAAATTAAATATTTTGGAAGTTTTTCAAGCATCAAGAGTATATAGGTTGCTGAAAAGGTTATCAGTGCAATTGTCATCAAATCCCCCCTCAAATGTATTACTAATTAAATTATACAAAAAATTAATAAAATTTGCACTAATTATGTTTAAAAAGATAGAAAAATATTCTGTTATGTCATAAAATTAACTTAAATTGTTTCTAATTGAGTTTGTAAGTAATATTTTCAGAAAAAGAAAGTTTTATTTTAGAAAATTATGGTATATAATAGTAAAAAAGATTTTTTAATAAATAAAGTTTTAAAAATCTATGGTGGTGGGTATATGAATAGTTTGGCACTAAAAATTGCTTGGGATGTACATAAAGAACAAAAAAGAAAAGGTTCTAATGCACCATATATAATTCATCCTGTAGAAGTTGCTGTTATAATTTTGGAAAATGGTGGGGATGATGATTTGGTTACAGCAGGTCTTCTACACGATACATTAGAGGATATTACATCTGGAAGAATGGAACTTTTAAAGCTTATAAAAACAAATTTTCCCAAGAGGGTTGTTGATATAGTTTTATCTGTAACAGAACAGGAAAAATTATTGGTTAATAGAAGCTTAACAAGAAGTGAAAAGATAAATACCTGGAAAAAAAGAAAACAAGAAGCCATAGATAAATTAAAAAATGCATCGATAGATGTAAAGATTGTATCCTGTGCAGATAAGTTAAGCAATATAAGAAGTATGGTTGAGGACTATAACACTATGAGAGATAAATTATGGGTAATGTTTAATGCAGGGTATGACGAACAGAAGTGGTACTATTTTGAGCTATTAGATGTATTTTTGGATTTAAAAGCATACCCAATGTATAAGGAACTACAGGAAAAAATTAATTATATATTTAAGTGATTTCTAAAAACTATCCACAAACTTATTAACATATGTGGATAAAATTAACATTACAGGAGGATAATTGTGAACGATAACTTAAATAATTCAATTATGGATAGGCTAACTAAGGTATGTATTTGCAAATCTATATCCAGGCAAAATATCAAAAAGGCAATTGAAAATGGAGCAAAGACAGTAGAGGATGTTAAAAGAGCTACTGGTGCAACAACTGGTTCCTGCAAAGGGAGAAGATGCTCACAAAAAATTCAAAAACTCATAGACGAATACTATAAAAATTTGGAGGATTAAAATGAGGCAAATAATAGAGTATCTTGAGGAAAATCCAATCATAGCCGCTGTAAAGGATAATGCTGACATTGAATATGTCATAAAAACAGATGTAAAGGTAATATTTATGTTATTTGGAAGTATATTAACTATACAGAATACAGTATCTTTGTTAAAGGAAAAAGGAAAAAAGGTTTATGTTCATATAGACCTTGTTGATGGTTTAGGTAGAGATGAAGAAGCAGTGAAATTTTTAAAGGGGGTAGGTGTTGATGGTATAATTACCACAAAGCCTACTTTAATAAAGTCAATAAAAAATGAGGATTTAGTAGCTATACAAAGATTATTTATGCTTGATTCCCGTTCTTTAGAGACAGGAATAAAAAGCATTGTTGAGGAGAGGCCGGATGCTGTTGAGATTATGCCAGGCCTTGCAAGTAAAGTTATTGGTATAATCCATAAAAAGATAAAGATACCTATTATTGTTGGTGGACTAATATGTGATAAAACAGATGTTATAAATGCACTTTCTAATGGAGCTATTGCAATTTCAACATCTAAAAAGGAACTTTGGAATGAGTAAAGGTGTCGTTTTCGACACCTCAGTCTGTTTAAAAAGTTATATATTGATTAGCCCCATGAAGGATTTCTTGGGCATCAGTTCATTTCGCTAAGCAATTCTAAGCTTTTCTTTGTTTGAAAAAGTCCTNCCCTCGCGATGCCATCGTCCTGATGGCCGCTCGGCTCGGCACGTCCTGTGCCGAATTACGGACTTTTTCAAAGTCGAAAANCTAAGAATTGCTAAAGCTCATGAAAGAGCCTATTGAAATCCTTTCATGGGGTTTTTTCATACTTTAGCTAACAAGTGGATTTGTTAAAAATGTGAGGTGTCGTTTTCGACACCTTTTTTATATAAAAAAAAGCCCGGGGGGGATCCCGGGAAATGGGTAAATGGGTTGGGGTTTGTTTGTTGCCGCATAATTATAATAACATAAAATATTAACTTTGTGTATTAAATTTTTGTAAAAAAATGATGTAAAATGTCGAACAAAATCAACTATTGTTTAATAGTATAGATTAGGGGTGAAACTGCAGTCCCTTTGGTTGGACGTATTTTATGTTTCTCACAAAATAAAGGTTGTATAAATAGCATTTTGGGGTATAATTAAAATGAAAATATATAAGGAGAGATACAGATGAAGGATTTGATTGTTATTGGAATAGAATCAAGCTGTGATGAAACATCTTGTGCTATTGTTAAAAATGGAAGAGAAGTTCTTTCTAATATAATATCTTCACAGATTGATATTCATAAAAAATTTGGAGGAGTTGTTCCTGAGGTTGCCTCAAGAAAGCACGTTGAAGTTATAAGTAATGTGGTAAAAGAGGCAATTGAGAAGGCAAATATATCCTTTGAAGATATAGATTTAATAGCTGCAACATATGGTCCTGGTCTTGTTGGTGCTCTTCTTGTAGGATTATCCTATGCCAAGGGATTAGCATTATCCTTAAATAAACCCTTTGTTGGAGTAAATCACATAGAGGGCCATATAGCAGCAAATTACATAGCACACAAGGAATTAGAGCCACCCTACCTATGCCTTATAGTTTCAGGTGGACATACACATCTTGTTCTTGTTAAGGACTATACTGAATTTGAAGTATTAGGAAGAACAAGGGATGATGCGGCTGGAGAGGCCTACGATAAGGTTGCAAGAGCATTAGGGCTTGGTTATCCAGGGGGACCTTTAATTGATGCCTTAGCAAAAGAGGGAGATGAATATGCAGTAGATTTTCCAAAGGCATACCTTGAGGATGAAAGTTTTGATTTTTCTTTTAGTGGGCTCAAATCTGCAGTTTTAAACTACTTAAATAAAATGCAGATGACGGGAAAAGAAATTAAAAGGGAGGATGTTGCAGCAAGCTTTCAAAGAGCTGTTGTAGAGATATTGACTGAAAAGGCAATACTTGCAGCAAAAAAATATAAAATGAATACAATTTGTCTTGCAGGTGGTGTTGCAGCAAATTCTAAGTTAAGAGAGGCATTAGCAAAAGAATGTAAAAAAGAAGGAATTAATTTTTACTATCCACCAATTAGTTTATGTACAGATAATGCTGCAATGATAGCAAGTGCAGGGTATTTTAATTATAAGGCTGGACTTGTGTCGAATTTAGGGCTTAATGCATATCCTTCATTAAAAATAGGACAAAGATTGTAGAATTTGTGGATATTATGGATATGTTAACATATTATCTGTGGATAAAGTGGATAAATCTGCAAAAGCTTCACAAAATAACCCACAAAAGCTGTGGATAATATTGTGGACAATGTGGATATAACTTAATTTTTTGAAAAAAATAAAGATAATTAATTTTAGATTATCTTTATTTTTTATTGTATTATCGCAATTACATAAAAAGGAAATGAATAAGTAAAAGAAGAAATGAAGAGAAAATGATAGAAAAAAGTCAAAAAAGTACAAAAAAAGCTTTTATTTTAACAAAAAATGTTATATCATATAATTAGTCTTTTAGAAAAAATCTATAATTTTTGTGTTGAATTAGGGGGAAGTCGAATGGATTTTGATAAATACTTCCAAAGAGGTGTTAGGTATACCCTAATTAACACCGACGATGATTATGCTTACGATGTGATTGCAGAGTTCATATCTTGGGGAATTAGAAATAATAGAAAGTGTTATTATTTTGTCGATAGAGATGTTCTAACAAGCCTTGATTTTTATTTAAGACAGGCAAATATGGATATGATTGAACTTATTGCAAGTAATAAATTAATAGTTCAATCTTCTCAGCTTTTCTTTGCAAACAACAACATAAATTCAGCATATCAAAACATCAAGGATATGGCAAAGGATGCAGTTATGGATGGATATGACGGCATAGCGATAATTTCCGATAGAGAAGCCTTTTGTCATAGTGATTATGATGAGGAATTTTTATATAACTATGAAAAGGAATTAAACGATATATTTGAAAAATATCCAGTTTCAGCTATAAGCTGCTATAATATAGACAAATTTGGTGTTGATGCCCTTTTTGCAATAACACACTTAAATCCTAATTTTATATATAAGAACAATGATGAAGTATATGTTCATATAAATGATGAAGGCTTTTTTACAAAGGAAGAAACTTTAGGAATTGTACAGGAATTTTTAAAGAAGAGAGAAAAGGTAATAAGAGAAAATAAGGTATATAAATTTATAAGCAAATTATCTGGAGAATTGTCCTATAAAAAGGATGAAGGCGAGATACTTGAGACAGCATTAAGCATAATATGTAGCTCTATTTCAGCAAATAGAGGTTTTGTTGTACTATTTGAAAACAATGATTTGCCAAAGGATTTTAATTCTGACTATGTAATATCTTATAATATTACTGATGATATAGTAAATACATATAAACAGCATATTGAAGGTGGAACTTATAATCCAAAGGTAACTTTTTCAAAATTAAACTGTTTAGTATATCATACTAAAGATATATCAGGGCCAATAAAGGATGTTATGCAAAAGAACAATATATTGTCTTGTATAACAATTCCTATAAAGTTTGATGAAAATATACTAGGATGTATGTGGCTCTCAAGTCAAGACAAGTATTTCTCCTTTGAAGACAGCTCTGAGTTTTTATATATGGTATGTCAAACGATAGGTAAAATGCTTGTGGAATTTAGAAGATATAAAAAGATACAGGACAGTTTAATTCAATCAAGAAAGATGCAGGCATTAGGAGAGCTAACCGGTGGTATTGCCCACGAATTTAACAATATATTAACTCCAATATTAGGATATATACAAATTCTAAAAAATAACATAGACGACCCTATACTTAATAGATATATAGAACTCATTGAAGAAAGTGCAAAGGATGGGGCAAAAATAGTAAAGAGAATACAGGAATTTTCAAAGCCAAAACACAAGGAAAAGGAGCTTTGTGATATAAACAGGATTATTATTCAATCTGTTGAAATTACAAAACCAAAATGGACCTATGAATCCCAAATAAGCAAAAAGAGTATTGAGGTTAAATTAGATTTAAAGGCAAAGGGATTTGTTGAAGGCACAGCTACTGAGCTTAGAGAAGTATTTGTAAATATAATTTCTAACGCCATAGATGCTATGCCAAACGGTGGATTTTTGCATATAGAGTCCTTTAATAAGAAGGGAAATATAGTGGTAAAAATAAAGGACACTGGAGTTGGTATGACTGAGGAAGTTAAAGAGAAGATATTTGAGCCCTTCTTTACAACAAAAAATGAAAGAGGAAATGGACTTGGGCTTTCTATTGTTTACTCAATAATTAAGGAAATGAATGGACATATAGATGTATCAAGCCAAGTTAATGAAGGAACTGAGTTTGAGATTAAACTACCTGCAAAGGGTGCAGGATTAAGCAGAGAACATCTTAATGAAAGTTGTGAAGAAAAGCAAATTTATAAAATATTAGTTATAGATGATCAGGAGCCTGTTGCAGAGGCAGTATCAGAGATGCTAAAGAGTCTTGGACACGACTCGGTTTATGTAGTTGATGATGAGGAGGCCCTTAAACTAATAGAAAAATATGATTTTGATGCAGTAATGTGTGATCTTGCTATGCCAAATTGCACAGGTGCTGAGCTTTCAGAAAAAATAAAGAAGATGAAGGAGATACCAGTAGTTCTAATGACAGGATGGCTTGGTAATCTCAATGATTCCGATAAGAAATATATAGATGATATAATACAGAAGCCCTTTTCAATTGAAGAGCTTAAAGATACAATTCAAAGAATATGCAAAAATAAAGTGGGCAATTAGCCCACTTATTCTTTAAATAATTCAGATTCATTTAGTCTATAGCTCAATATCATTAAACTTTCGCTTAGATGTACATTTTCTACTATAACATCATCTGGTGCATTTAAATCCGTTGGAGCAAAGTTCCATATACCTTTTATTCCATTTTTAATCATTATGTCTGCAACCATTTGTGCGTGCTCCTTTGGAACACATATAATACCTATATCTATTGGATTTTCCTTAAGGTATGTATCTAAACAATCTACATCCTTAACTTCAATATCCCTGATTTTAATTCCAATAAGCTTTGGATTTTTATCAAAAATAGCCTGTAGATGGAATCCTAACCTTTCAAACTTTGCATAGTTTGCAACAGCTTGACCTATATTACCTGCACCAACAATTATTGTTTTATAATTCTTATCAAGTCCAAGTATTTTTCCTATTTGGTCATATAAATCCTTAACGTTGTAACCATATCCCTGTTGCCCAAAGTCACCAAAACAGTTTAAATCCTGTCTTATTTGAGAAGCTGTAAACCCAATTCTTTCTGAAAGCTCCTTTGAAGATATTCTATCTATATCTTTTCTTAAAAGTTCACCTAAATACCTATGATATTTTGGCAATCTTCTGATAACTGCCATCGAAATCTTAGTTTCCTTTGCCATAAAGCTTCACTTCCCATCCTTATAATTTTCCCCTATCATATATGTTATAATATGCAAGAATTAATGTCAATTACCTAAAAAGTATTGCTTTAAATATGGGTTAATATTAAAATTAATCTGTTAGGCTATTTTAAGTTGAGGTGAAAAAATGGCAATTCTTTATGTTAACAATATAAAAAAGTCCTATGGAGTAGATGTAGTTTTAGATGGTATAAACTTAATAATAAACGAAGGCGATAAAATCGGATTTGTTGGAAGAAATGGTGCAGGTAAAACTACTCTTTTTAAAATAATAACAGGCAGCATAAAGCAGGACGAGGGTGAAATAATTCTTCAAAAGGGAAAAACTCTTGGGTATCTTTCGCAAAACTTAGACATAGATGAAAATCTTACTGCCTTTGAAGAGGTTATGAAGGTATTTTCAGATATAAAAGAGATAGAAGAAAGAATGAGGCAGATTGAAGAGGAGCTTTCAGATCCAAATTCAGACCACGAAAGGCTTCTAAAGGAATATGGAAGGCTTCAGGTGGAATTTGAAAATAGAAATGGATATAGCTGTGAAAGCTATGCAAAGGGTGTACTTATTGGACTTGGACTTCTTGAGGAGGAAATAAGCAAAAAAATTTGCTATCTATCAGGAGGACAAAAAACAAGAGTAGCTCTTGCAAAATTACTTTTAAAGAGTCCGGATGTTCTTTTATTAGATGAACCAACCAACCATCTTGATTTAGGAGGAATAGCTTTCCTTGAAAATTTCCTTAAGGAGTATAGGGGAACAGTGCTTATTATTTCTCACGATAGATATTTCCTCGATGTAATAACTAATAAGACGGTTGAAGTTTTAAATGGTAAAGTAGAAGAATATGGAGGAAACTATTCTTATTTCATAAAGGAAAGAAAAAATAGAATAGAGCAGAGGGTAAAGGAATACGAATTAAAACAGAAGGAAATAAAAAGGCTTGAAGAGATGATAGAAAGGTTTAGGTCCTTTAATCGCGAAAAAAGCATAAAACAAGCAGAGAGTAAAGAGAAAATGTTGTTAAAATTGGAAGAAAATTTAGGAGATAGACCAATAACCTATGAAGAAAATGTAAGGATAAGTTTTGATACAAGAATAAAAAGTGGTAATGACGTTCTCCAGATTGAAGAACTGTCTAAATCCTATGGAGAGAAGGTTCTTTTTAATAATATTAATTTAATGATTAGAAAAGGTGAAAAGGTTGCACTTATAGGAGAAAATGGACGTGGAAAAAGCACACTTTTAAAAATAATAAAGGGCGAAGTTCAGCCTGATAGTGGATATATAAGGCTTGGTAGGAATGTAGAGATTGGATATTATGATCAAGAACAAAGGGACTTAAATCCCGAAAAAACAATATTAGATGAAGTTTGGGATGAGTTTCCACAAAAAACAGTCAGAGAAATAAGGAATGCACTTGCAGCCTTTTTATTTAAAGGAGACGATGTGTTTAAAAAGATAAAGGATTTATCAGGCGGTGAAAAGTGTAGGTTAAATCTACTTAAGCTTATGTTGAAGAAGGCCAATTTTCTACTTCTTGATGAGCCTACAAACCATTTAGATATATTAACAAGGGAGGAACTTGAGGATACCCTTTTAGAATATGACGGAACTATTTTTGTAATATCCCACGATAGATATTTCCTAAATAAAGTTGTGCAAAAGATATGCGAGCTTGAGGAGAACAGTATTGTTGAATATCTCGGAAACTACGATTACTATATGGCTAAAAAGAATGCAAAGGAAGATGAAATAGTAGTTAATGAAGAAGGAAAAACAAAAACCCAAATAGAGAAGGAAAAGAAAAAGTTAAAGCAGGAAAGGGATAAGATTAAAAATATAAAAAATGAAATTAAAAAAGTAGAGGCAGAAATAGAGAAAAAAGAAAAAAACATAGCTGAATTAGAAGAGGAACTTTGCAAAGAGGAAGTCTATACAAATCCTGATAGGACAAGAGATATAAATCAACAAATAATTAATTTAAAGGATGAATTAGAAAAGTGTTATGAAATATGGGAAGAGCTTTTAGCAAATATTGAAGAATAAAGAAAGCACCTAATTATGTGTAAATGGTAGCTTTAATTAGGAAGTTACACATAATTTAGGTGCTCTTTTATATTATAGTGAACTTAAAGTTGATAGAAAATTATGAAAATATTATAATAAATATGGGGAATATAAAAATGTTATTGATTTAACAATGGGGGGATAATATGGAGAACATATCTTTTGAAAAAAGGGACAATATTGCAGTTCTAAAGATTTCTCGTCCAAAATTCCTGAATGCATTAAATTCCAATACTCTACTTGAACTTGATAGTATTATTGAAGATGTAAAAAGGGATAAGGACATCTACGTTCTTGTTATAACAGGTGAAGGAAATAAGGCCTTTGTTGCAGGAGCTGACATAAAAGAGATGTCTAATATGTCTGTATTTGAGGCAAGGGAGTTTTCTATTTTAGGGAATAGTGTTTTTAGAAAAATTGAAAAATTAGAGATACCAACTATTGCGGCAGTCAATGGCTATGCATTAGGTGGTGGATGTGAATTGAGCCTATGCTGTGATATTAGAATTGCATCTGAAAATGCAAAATTTGGGCAACCAGAGGTTACTTTAGGAATAACTCCAGGTTTTGGAGGAACACAAAGGCTTGCAAGAATAATTGGAACATCAAGGGCAAAGGAACTTATATATACAGGCAGAATCATTGATGCTAAAGAGGCAGAAAAAATAGGATTGGTTAACAAGGTGGTGCCACAGGAAATTTTAATGGATGAGGTTATGGATTTGGCAAATTCAATCTCAAAGAATGCACCAGTGGCTGTAAGAATGTGTAAAGTTGCAATAAACAGAGGAATAGATGTTGATATTGAAACAGGTATTCAATATGAAGCAGAAATATTTTCCCACTGTTTTTCAACAGAGGACCAAAGGGATGCAATGGCAGCCTTTTTAGATAAAAGAAAAATAGACAAGTTTAAAAACAGATAGGGGGTAACAGGTATGGATTTTTCATTAACAAGAGAACAGCAGCTATCAAAACAAATGTTTGAAAAGTTTGTAGAAAATGAGGTAAGACCAATAGCAGCAGAGATTGATAAAACCGAGAGGTTTCCAATTGAAACAGTGAAGAAGATGGCAAAGCTTGGTATGATGGGAATTCCCTTTGAAAGGGAAGTTGGAGGTGCAGGAGGCGATTTTATAACCTACATAATGGCGGTGGAGGAGCTTGCAAAGGCTTGTGCCACAACATCGGTTATTCTATCTGCCCA